>OODV01000419.1 GCA_900299555.1 uncultured Endozoicomonas sp. | reverse complement strand
GGTAACGCCAGAGTCCGGGTTCGCCATGATCTTTCAGCGCTTTGAGGATCGAGGCGTTATCTTTCTGGGACAACAGCGACTGGTAATCCACCTCACGCCCAGCCACCAGGTCATCGATGGTCTGCCGGATCAGCATCGACTGCACGGTCTTCCTTGCCCAAGGTGTATCAGCCAGTTTCTTCAGTCTTGCGATAACTTCCGGTTTATCAGCTCTGTTATCAAGGTACCGTTTGATGGCTGCCCGTTCAGCACCACCCAGAGTCTTGATCCCAGGCACTGAGTAGTGAGGCGCATTACGGCTGTTGTACCAGTCGCGCTTTCTATGCCCTTCGGGTGCCCGGCGCTTGGTGGCACTTCCCCCATCCTGGGGGTCGTATTGAGCCTTGTCTTCCTCAATCCCGGCAAAGTCATCGTCCGTCCACTCATCGCTATCGAGCGTGTCGTCGGGGCGGCCTCCCGCATCAACGGCATCCAGCAGATCGTCTACTTCATCCCTTTTGGTTTCTCTGGCAGGCTCAGTTGCTCGTCCGGTCCGTTCTTTCGGTTGACCGCCTCGGTTGCCGCCTTCAGAAGTTTGAACAGGTCCGGTTTGTTGGGGCTCCCAGTCGCGCTCCGGGCGCTTGGTGGGACTTCCCCCTTCCCTGGGGGTCGGCTTCGGGTCGATGATCGGTGTGGATTTATCGCCATAGTTTTTCTCCAGTTGATGGTTGGTCTGCTGAATCAGATCGTCCAGTGTCGCCTCTGCGGTGCCGAACATATCCCCATCGGCTTGTGATTGCTTTTGCAGGTACTGCTCTATCTGGTTCGCCAGCTCACTGAGTGCCTGCCCTATCTGCTTGCTCTTATTCAGGTTGGCATCGAGCCAACGGGCAAACAGTTCAGTCTCTGGGCTGAAGCTGTCCAGTAATGAATGCTGATCCAGAATCTCATCCACCGATTGACCACGGTTGCGGCTGTCCTGAAGGATGCGGCTGGCTTCAACCAGTGATTCGATCACACCATAGTTGCCCAGCTTCGGGTCCACTCCCTTAGCCCTGGCAAAGTGGGGAGCCGCCATGGCCAGTGACTTGATCAGGTTTTTCAGGTCAGGCTTGTCGTCCTCGGCAAACAGGCTATTGAGACGGTCATCGCCGTAGGCTTTCATAAACAGGGCCGACTCCACACGGTCGCGCATCTGCTTATTCCAGTTACCCTCTTTGGCCTTCAGCTCTCCGGCCTCATCGCCGAGCCGGTCAGCGAATCGGGCAAGAAAGGTGTCATTACTGCGATGCAGCAGATCGCCTGTGCCATCGGTATCGAAGTGGATCAGGTCTTCCTGGGTAATGCGGCTGGCGTCCAGTTTGGCTTTTTCTGCCGGAGACATCGTAGCGGTTTCGGGCTTGTTGGCTTCCTTGGTAAACGACACCCGATCTTCGGTATCAAGCTTGCCCTGCCGCTGGCGTACCAGTACCGGCTGTTTGAATCCATCCACATCCCCCGTCTTCAGGCCAAAGGCTTCCGCGTTGTCCTTCAGATACTGGCGGTAAGCCGCTGACCGTTCAGGGTGGTTGCGGTAGGCTTTGCGGATTGCTGAAACACGGCCATTGCCGCTTTCCACCACACGGTCACTGCCAATGATCGGCGCGCCACTGCTGGCCAGTGGGTTGGCTCCGAGCTTCTTCGGGTTCAGCTTGCTGGCTATCCCCCTGATCTGAGTTTCACTGGCCTGCCTTGCCCGATCCCGTGGTTGCAGCTCTGCCGGATACTCCGGGTTGATCCTGCCAGTGTCGTTATGACTGGCAATCAGGTCGGACTGCTCATAGAGGGCATACTGGGTGCTGACTTCACGTTCATCGGCCATCACCGATTCGTCGGCCTTGCCCAGTACCGGTTTTTTCCCGGATGGAACCCCTGCTTTCTCCTGCGCCGTGAGTCGCATCCCTTCCTGCTGCTGCCGCGCCTCGATGGCCTTCACTTCACGCTCAAAGCGGATGCCGTCCCCGCTTTCGACCATCGCCTTCAGGTTGGCCAGTGCCTCTTTCATGGAGGTCGGGGTAAAGCCTCGTCCACTTTTCCGGGCGTTCATTTCCAGCCTGCGCTGGTCTTCAATCAACTTACGGACACGGCGTTTCTTGCTGTCGTCACCTTTCTTCCAGTTGAACGAACGGAACAACCGGTTCAGGCCGTTCATCCGTTCGGTGTAGCTGGTCAGATCACGGTCAGGGTTGCCGGTGTACTCGGTTGAGCCAGGATGCTGGTTGGCAGCCCTGTCGATCTGATCCTGTCGGCGTTGCTGGCTGTCCTTCTGGGCGGCTTCCGGGTCAGTATCCACAGTGCCGTAACGGTTGCCGGTAAAGTCGGCAGGCGGGTAGTAAGGCAGTGCCTGCTGGCGGGGTTCGCTTGTCTTCTGTTGCGGTGCAGGGTCAGGCTGTCGGGTCTGCTGCTCAAAGCCAGGGCCGGTAAAAGTGGTTTCCCCTCGCTGTGCAGGGCCAGTGGGGTGCACATAGATGGCGTTGTCGCTGCCAATCTGTGGCGCCTGCTGCACCGGCCCAGCCTGCCATCCCGGTGGCCACTGGGTCGGGTCTATGGTCAGCTCCGGTTCAGTCTGTGCCTGCGGTTGTTCTTCCTGCGGCTGCGTTCCCCCCAACTCATGGAGCTGGCTCTCCAGTCCGGCAATGGCCACCGAGTTCTGCCGCAGTTGCTCCGCCAGCATGGCCTGATCGGCGTGAGGTTCCTGCATCTGGTCTTGCAGGGTCTGGTGCTGGCTCATCAGGTCGTTGAGTCTCTGCTGCTTCTCCCTGATATCATCCATATTGCGGGTTCGACCGGCAGCACCCACCAGTCCACCCACCGGACCTCCAACAATGGCACCAGACAGTCCCTGCTCCAACGCACCATCAGTCAGTCCTACCTCTCTGCCCACCTGCTGCTGTCCATAGTTGGCCGCCATCTGCTGGCCAACTCCTTCACCGAACTCCTGCGCCCCTTCGGTCAGGACCCCCTTGGCCGCATTCAGGCCACGGGTGCCGGCGTTCTTCAGGATCAGGTTCTCCATGGCCGGACCCGCCAGCCCCATGGAGAGCGCTCCCACTCCAGCAGCCGGGGCAAAGGCGGCCTGTGCCGCTTCCTCGGCCAGCAGGGCTTTGGCCTGCTCAAAAGGCTGGCGGGTATCGCCGCCTCCGGCCTGCTCATAGGTCTGCTGATAGAGTTCCTGGAACCTCGGCAGGTCTTTCAGTTGTTCATAGCCCAGTCCCATGATCTGGCTTTTGGCGTCCTCGGCACCGGCCCCGCCGATCATCAGGCCACCGGTTGCTCCGTAGCCCAAGGCATGGCTGCCCTTGTCGATGACATTCGCCAACCCCTGCACACGTCTGGCATCTTCCAGACCGGTCACTGCTGCCGCTGCACCCGATGCCTGAAGCCCTTTCATGCCCAGTGCCGACAACCCTTTACTGGCCACACCTCCGGGTATCATGGACGGTGCCAGAGAGCCAACCCCAGAGGCAAACTGGAGGCCAAAACCGGCAGCGGTACTGCCCTCGGTCAGCCCGAACCGGCCTTCGCCTTTCTTCTCGATCCCGAACCCCTGCATCGCCTCGATGCTGGACGGGGACATATTGTCGAGCTGTTCCTCGGATTTCTCCCGCAGCCAGTCACTGGCGGCATTATGACCATCGCCGCCCACCAGTCGGCTCGCACCGGATACCAGGTCAGCCGCACCGGCATAACCGCCATGCCAGAGCGCATCCCACAGGTCACCGGCATAGCTGCTCTCCGGGTTGCCACGGCGGCGGGTATGCTGATCAAACAGGGAACGGGCTTCCCGATGGTAGCCCTCCGGTATCTGGGGCTTGAGATAGTGCCGCCAGTACTGCTCCCGCAGCCGTTCCTGTTCCTGATCGTCCCCCTGCTGAAACATCGGGGTCAAGCTGAAATCGTTCCAGTTCATCGAATCGTCCTTGAAAAAACGCTGGCCGCAACCCACTACCCGTTCCCCGTAAAAGCGGGTCAGGTGCTTTGCGTGTCTTTTTCGGGAAGCGGGAGGCGGATCGCGGGAAGCGGTCTGTTATCGTCCGGCGGAGGGATGGAAGTGACGGAAGGTGCCGGAGGTGCGGTTCAGTGGGTTGTAACCGGGATAGCCATAACCCTGCCCCTGCTTCGGCACTGCCGCATTGGGCGTCACTGGAGGGGGTGGTGCCGGTGTCAGTGCATCCCCGCCCCCTAACGCCTGCTTTAATGCCGCCAGCGGGTCCTGCTGCTGTTGCTGCTGACCAAACAGGTCAAAGCCCGGCGTCCGGTTCGGGGTTTCCTCCCCGGTGGTGACATAGCCCGGATTGCGGGGGCCATACGGTTTCATCAGTTGCCCATAGTGATCCTGAACCGCCTCCGGTAGCTGGGCTTTCTGCTCTTTGGGTTTCAATCCTGCCACATCGGCCTGCCCCTGCTTGGCCGCGACTTCCTGTAGTTGCTCGATCAGCTTGCCGGGATCATTGACCTTATTGCCCGGATCAAAGGTCTGCTTCTTCTGACCGGCAAAGTTATTCAGGTTGGAGAGGGAACTGAGGTAGAACTGCTTCACCGGGTTGCCATCGTCACCGAGCAGGCTGACCATCGGGTCTTCATTGCGGTCGCTGTGATTGAAGCGGATACCGCTGACGTTACTGGCC
>OODV01000140.1 GCA_900299555.1 uncultured Endozoicomonas sp. | reverse complement strand
GCCATGTTTCATTCCTCTATTTGACCTTTTGAAATTGGGATTGCAGGATTTAGGTATCAGATAGACAAAGTAATCAGTTCTCTATTTCTGCTTTATTCACTGCTAACCGGTTGCCAAACCTCCATGAATCAAAACAACGATTTTTGTATGGTGCTGACTACCTGCCCTAATCAACAGGAAGCCGACACCCATGCCAGAGCGATTATTGAAAAGCGACTTGGTGCATGCGTTCAAAGCAGCCCTATTCATAGCCATTATATGTGGGAAGGTGAAGTTCAATCAGACTCGGAAGTACAGCTTCGCATTAAAACCACCTGTGAACGTTACAAAGCCCTGGAGCAATACCTGAAAGCAGAACACAGCTATGATGTGCCACAGGTGATTCAGATCCCCATAGAAAACGGCCTGCCAGAGTACCTTGACTGGGTCAGGGACGAAACGGCAATCAATGGCCAGTAAAATAGCAGCCAGACTACTCAAATCAGCTTGTAGTCCCCTGAATAAAACCCTGTATCCAGGGTTTTATTTTCAACCTCTTGAAGAGATTAATAGTTTTTTCCCGGATCACCCAAAGTCAAACCGTTATCAATCGTCCTCGTCAGAATCACCTTCAACAAAAGCAATGGTGTTGGGCAAAAACAAAGTAATCGTGCTCAGGTATTCAGACTGGGCAGACCGGAGAAAATCAGCACAGCAATGAGGGAATACAGGCTCAAAACGGACGTCCCCCTCACGCCAAGCCTGCATGCTATGTTCAAGCTCAGTAAAATCCAGAACCGGACGTTGGAAATTGCAAAACTTACAATGCTCCATCACATCATCACGGTACATTTTCAGCGATACTGCCTTCCGTTCCATCGTCAAATCCCTTTTATGTAGTTAAAACCTCGTCAGAAGGCCGAGGTAATTCATTATAAAGACTGGCGAGTTCTATCCTGTACAAATGGATTTCAGCTGTGATTTTATTATATGCAGCTTCAATATGAGGGGGTAAGGGGCCAGAAATCAGATGCTCTCTTTCAATATCGGCTTTACGGGTAGAAAGAAAATAAATACGCCACTCAAGAAACTCCATTCTTTCCTCTATACCCATAATAAGTGACATACTGATTATTTACTCCCTGTTTATTATTGAATTCCCCCCCCAACCAGTAATTGAACATCACCTGATACGTAATCTGGCCGAGGGAAAACTATCATCGCTTTATCGCGACAAAACCCTGCAGGTATTCCTCTTTCCATCCCTGAGCTTTCATTTCTTTAAGTATGTTCAAGCAATACTCAACCGCCATCGCATATGCGCCTTCATCACCGTACTTATTGATCGAAAATGACTTCATCTCGCACATTCCCTTGGGCGCATCAGCATCCGGTACCCACCGCAACCCAGTTATCCGATCCACCAAGACTGGGGGGGATTTCTTAATGTTCAAGGCCACCCGTATTACCACAATGCTCATCGTTTTAGTGGTAGTTGGAGAATGCCTGGTTAACCCAGATACGCAGCGCTGACAGGGATACGCCCCCTGTTTGTCAACATTCATCCTATCAGAGGTGATAGCAGTAAAAAACCCGACAATCTCTGGATCGCCTGAAAGGGTGGTATTTCGATGATATTGAGCTCTTTATTGCTACTCAAGCTATCCGTTTTAGCTTAACATTTTATGGAGCGGCTTCCTCTCAGCCCGTGCCTGTTTAATGGGCATGGTAAATACACATAATGACCAGCGCTACATCAAAAGTAATACAGTTTCCATGCCCCATGAGTTAATGCACACCCTGGGAGCTACTGACAAATACGATCTTTCCACAGGCGGCCCAATGTTTCCTGATGGCTACGCAGAGCCAGATAAAACCCCACTTCACCCACAACGCTTTGCAGAAATAATGGGTGGCCATATTCCAGTAAATGAATCATCCAGTCAGATGCCCGGAAGCCTTGCCCAGACAGTCGTCGGCAAGACAACCGCAGAGGAAATAAACTGGGACAATTAAGAACTCACCTCTTTTCAGTGAATTGACAGGTTTGGTTGTCACAAGGCAGCATTGACCAGCCTTATTGTATAAATCCTCTACAAAAGATATCGCTCAACCACCCCCCATTTTAACGAGAGTAATGGACGAAAATTCCTGCTTATTGGTATTTACGTAAAAAAGCATTACGAGCCTGACATGAATATTATAAAAAAACACAACACTCGTCTTATACTCACTATTTTTACAAAGTGCTTCAGCTAGTACATCATTTCAATGGGATTGATGGGTAGAGTTTTTTGGTTCTTTTTAATTTCATGTGGGTAAGCAGGCTTTGCTCACCTTGGTAAAGTCCAGCTTACCTGTCAGCAGATATACCATGATTTTGAAGTG
>OODV01000031.1 GCA_900299555.1 uncultured Endozoicomonas sp. | reverse complement strand
GGTCATTTCACTGCTGAGTTCGGGATGGGATCAGGTGGTTCTAACCTTCTATGGTCGCCAGGCTTAACTGGTTGAACTCAAAGCCTATCGGCTCTCAGCTCCGGAATCCTGTCTTAAGCTGTTTCTTGCTTCACACTCTTGCGTATGGCTGTGTATCTCTACACGCTAAATCGCTTTGGCGTTATATGGTCAAGCCGCACGAGTCATTAGTATTGGTTAGCTCAATGCCTCACAGCACTTACACACCCAACCTATCAACGTCATAGTCTTTAACGGCTCTTCAGGGGTATCTAGTACCCAGGGAAGTCTCATCTTGAAGGGGGCTTCCCGCTTAGATGCTTTCAGCGGTTATCCCGTCCGAACATAGCTACCGGGCAATGCGTCTGGCGACACAACCCGAACACCAGTGGTCCGTCCACTCCGGTCCTCTCGTACTAGGAGCAGCTCTTCTCAAACTTCCAACGTCCACGGCAGATAGGGACCGAACTGTCTCACGACGTTCTAAACCCAGCTCGCGTACCACTTTAAATGGCGAACAGCCATACCCTTGGGACCGGCTTCAGCCCCAGGATGTGATGAGCCGACATCGAGGTGCCAAACACCGCCGTCGATGTGAACTCTTGGGCGGTATCAGCCTGTTATCCCCGGAGTACCTTTTATCCGTTGAGCGATGGCCCTTCCATTCAGAACCACCGGATCACTATGACCTACTTTCGTACCTGCTCGAGATGTACCTCTCGCAGTCAAGCTGGCTTGTGCCATTACACTAACCGTACGATGTCCGACCGTACTTAGCCAACCTTCGTGCTCCTCCGTTACTCTTTGGGAGGAGACCGCCCCAGTCAAACTACCCACCACACAATGTCCCCGATCCCGTTTCAGGACCTGGGTTAGAACCTCAATATTGCCAGGGTGGTATTTCAAGGATGGCTCCACGCAAACTGGCGTTCACGCTTCAAAGCCTCCCACCTATCCTACACAAGCAACATCAAGATCCACTGTGAAGCTGTAGTAAAGGTTCACGGGGTCTTTCCGTCTAGCCGCGGATACGCTGCATCTTAACAGCGATTTCAATTTCACTGAGTCTCGGGTGGAGACAGCGTGGCCATCGTTACGCCATTCGTGCAGGTCGGAACTTACCCGACAAGGAATTTCGCTACCTTAGGACCGTTATAGTTACGGCCGCCGTTTACCGGGGCTTCGATCAAGAGCTTCTCCGAAGATAACCCCATCAATTAACCTTCCGGCACCGGGCAGGCGTCACACCGTATACGTCCACTTTCGTGTTTGCACAGTGCTGTGTTTTTAATAAACAGTCGCAGCCACCTGGTATCTTCGACCAGCCTCAGCTTACGGAGCAAGTCCGATCACCAAAGCCGGCGCACCTTCTCCCGAAGTTACGGTGCCATTTTGCCTAGTTCCTTCACCCGAGTTCTCTCAAGCGCCTTGGTATTCTCTACCTGACCACCTGTGTCGGTTTGGGGTACGGTCCCTTCTGACCTGAAGCTTAGAAGTTTTTCCTGGAAGCATGGCATCAATCACTTCAGTTCCTTAGAACCTCGTCATCAATTCTCGGCCTTGAGGATCCGGATTTGCCTGGATCCCCAGCCTACGATCTTAAACGCAGACAACCAACGCTGCGCTGACCTAGCCTTCTCCGTCACTCCATCGCAGTCAAAAGGGGTACAGGAATATTGACCTGTTTCCCATCGATTACGTCTTTCGACCTCACCTTAGGGGCCGACTCACCCTGCGCCGATTAACGTTGCGCAGGAACCCTTGGTCTTCCGGCGGGGGAGCTTCTCACTCCCCTTGTCGTTACTCATGTCAGCATTCGCACTTCTGATACCTCCAGCATACCTCCCGATACACCTTCAACGGCTTACAGAACGCTCCTCTACCGCACGTAATAAATTACGTACCCGTAGCTTCGGTGAACAGTTTGAGCCCCGTTAAATCTTCCGCGCGAGCCGACTCGACCAGTGAGCTATTACGCTTTCTTTAAAGGGTGGCTGCTTCTAAGCCAACCTCCTGGCTGTCTGGGCCTTCTCACATCGTTTCCCACTTAACTGTTACTTTGGGACCTTAGCTGACGGTCTGGGTTGTTTCCCTTTCCACGACGGACGTTAGCACCCGCCGTGTGTCTCCCGTGATTGCACTCATTGGTATTCGGAGTTTGCATGGGGTTGGTAAGTCGGGATGACCCCCTAGCCCAAACAGTGCTCTACCCCCAATGGTGATACACGAGGCGCTACCTAAATAGCTTTCGAGGAGAACCAGCTATCTCCGGGCTTGATTAGCCTTTCACTCCTATCCACAGGTCATCCGCTAGCTTTTCAACGATAGTCGGTTCGGTCCTCCAATTGATGTTACTCAATCTTCAACCTGCCCATGGATAGATCGCCCGGTTTCGGGTCTAATCCCAGCAACTAAACGCCCTATTAAGACTCGGTTTCCCTACGGCTCCCCTATACGGTTAACCTTGCTACTGAAATTAAGTCGCTGACCCATTATACAAAAGGTACGCAGTCACAGAACAAGTCTGCTCCCACTGCTTGTACGTACACGGATTCAGGTTCTATTTCACTCCCCTCAACGGGGTTCTTTTCGCCTTTCCCTCACGGTACTGGTTCACTATCGGTCAGTCAGGAGTATTTAGCCTTGGAGGATGGTCCCCCCATGTTCAGACAGGATTTCACGTGTCCCGTCCTACTCGATTTCACAATAAATGAGCTTTCGTGTACGGGGCTATCACCCACTATGGCCACACTTTCCAGAGTGTTCCACTAACTCATAAATTGCTTAAGGGCTGGTCCCCGTTCGCTCGCCGCTACTGGGGGAATCTCAATTGATTTCTTTTCCTCCGGGTACTTAGATGTTTCAGTTCCCCGGGTTCGCCTTCCAAACCCTATGTATTCAGGTAAGGAATACCAACTTATGTTGGTGGGTTTCCCCATTCGGAAATCGCTGGATCAAAGCTTGTTTATCAGCTCCCCAACGCTTATCGCAGATTACCACGTCCTTCATCGCCTCTGACTGCCAAGGCATCCACCGTGTACGCTTAGTCACTTGACCATATAACCCAAAGCAATCTAATAAATTAGATGACCAGGGTTGTTATGAATCGCATAACTACCTTAACGATCAAATGAATTCATATTGATATGAATCCATCGCC
>OODV01000045.1 GCA_900299555.1 uncultured Endozoicomonas sp. | reverse complement strand
TGGTTTATACAACCTGTTCCGGGTCAGAAGAAAACTGTTAGCAGGCTGACCATAGGGTCAGTGCGTCTGAAGTTCAGGCTGCACTGGTAAAAGAGCCTGAAAAGCAGCCTATATTGTCATTTTTGATTTTTTTTTAACCACTGGAAAGCTTGAAATGGAAGTCTCGACACCTTTTTCAGAGGTTCCTCCGTTATGTTTTACAGGAAAGCCCTCTTTGACTCGAAGCCTGCATCGCAGATTATGTTGCTCCAGCCACTCAAACCAGCCATGACCAATAAACTCACGATCCGCGAGCAAGCTATCAATTTGATCAGCAGGAATCAGCTTTAATACCTGCTTCATGACAGCAATCCGCTCCTTGGTATTGTTACCGCTGCTCTTATCAAGGCACTCCCAGACAATGGGAATAGAGTTTCCCTGCCATGCAATAGAAATCACAAGGTAGTTGACGTCTTTCGAGCCATGTTTCCAGTTGGTCCTGTCCATGCATAGAGTAAAGCGGTCGATCTCCAGACAGCCGAGTATCAGCTGGCCAAGTTCTTCATAGCTGTACTCATAATCAGCATAGAACCGTTTGATTCTTCGATAACTGGACTCTCTGCCTGCTGTCATTTGGAACTTTTCTGCAACACGGTAGAGGTTGTTGGACCGGGAGCGGATCAGGGCCAGTATGAATTGGGCAATAAAGGTAATTCGTGCTTGATGCAATGGGAGATGATACTTAAGCTTCCTGGCCAGTGAGCTGACTTCTTCCATCCATGGTAACGGTAATCTGTACTGAGGTTAGAGACCATGCAGGTTACTTAAAGAAGGCGTCAGCTCATACTCTTCTGGCCCTCACAATTTCCAGTCTTGTGCTTTTGTCCTGTACACAGGACAAGGTGTTCAAAAGCTAATTGCTCTGTCGATATTAAAGCTATTACCTCCATCATTTGAAGGAAACTGATAGCAACATGGAGCAGGCCATTGAGAGCACAACTAAACAGCCCTTTTGGCCAACAATCAAAGCTGTCAAAAAAGATTTTATTAATCTGATTTCACTTACAAGCTCTGCTTTAAGCCTCATTATGATTGCCTTGCCATCAATCAGTGATGAGATACTATTGAGTGAAGCAAAGTCTCCACCCTTTATTCATACCTTCCAACAAACCAGCTTAGACAGTGGCACTGAGCTGATAATAAATGGAGCTAACGAGTCAGACCGCCAGCAAACCCTGATTATCCGTATTGACAACCAAAGCTCCTCAAATTACCACTCTCGGGTCAACGAAGAGTTCACTCTGACACCAGGCCCATTTGAACTGGTATTGCCCCTCTCTGGACTGAGAACATCTGATGGCAAACCCTTTAAGCAGCCATACTCAAAACTATTTATTTTCGGCGCAGATGAATGGTCTGGTATTAAGCTGAAAAAAATTCTCATCAGTTCAGCGAATAAACTGCCGGAAAAAACGCTCGCATTGGATTTTGGTTCCAATACCAGTGCGGCGTTTCCTGGCTTCGAGTCTGTAAGCAAAAGCAGTCCTTACATCACGGGAAAAGTGACTGAGCGTTCTCGAGCGTCTGGTGATTCATTAATTCAAGACGGCATTGCAGGCATCAATAACCTGCAGATCCCCTGGCCTGATGGACAATGGAAGCTCAGCCTCTGGACACAGGATCAGGGTGAATGGGAATACTTACCACACTTTCTCACACGGCAAATCATTGCCAATGGAACCACTATCATTGATGAAAAACGAACCAGAGAGCAGTGGATCAACGAAGTATATCTAGCTGGCAACAAAAAAGAAGGCGGTATTGCTGGCGATCCATGGGCACTGATTGGTGAGCGTCGAAGTGGCTTCATTAGCAAAAACATCAACGTCTCCGGCGGTATGGTCAATATCGCCCTGAAGGGAAACTATGATGCCAAATACCTTTCAGCCCTCGTATTGGAACCCCTTGATGGCATCTTTGCCCAGGCTACACAGGCAAAACGACGGGAGCGGTTCTTGAGTAAGTGGCCGGTAGCCAGTACCCCTTACAACCCTCCCGAATCACTTTCATTACAGGATATCAGTCAACAGGTTAAAGATAACGAGGCATTCTATATCTCTGCAAGAGATAGCATTCTGAACCTGACGTTTGAAATCGAAAGCCCTGTTGATGATACAGCCCCGGTGATCATTGTTTCACCGCCAAAATCCTCCGATGGAAAGTCCCTCAAGGTGACGACACGCTATGGGCACTGGCACTATGAAAGACCAACCCCTAATGCAACCTCACTGATACTGGATGACAGTTATCTTCGGGCGGATATGAAAAGCATCGAGCTATCCAATAAGAAGCCGAGGCGCCTTCATGTTCAGGTGAAGGTTCCTTCTGAAGCATTTTCTGGTGACTACTCTGGCAAGATTCAGCTGTTCAGTCGGGGAGAGTTGAGACTTCTGGACTATAAGGTGCGGGTACTGCCGATCATACTTCCTGAACTGGAATCCTCAGTGGGCCTTTATCTGGAGCCGGCACCATACTACCAATGGTTCAAGCCACTGAAAAGTCAGGCATCAATAGCCACCACCTGCGACCTGTCCTTAATGGACTCCCATGGTTTCAGCACCGTTGCACCGGCATTGGCCACACCTGACAGCAAAAAGAGCCGTCGACAATTCGTAGCACAAATGAAAAAGATAAAGAGCTTTGGCTTTGATGGTGAGATACTGGCTTATACCCCCTTAAAACGTTTGTTAAAGCAGAAAAATGTATCTGAGGTTGCTAGCGATCTGACAAAACTGAATCTCTTACTGAAAAAAAATGATATTTCGAATATTTACTGGTCAATTTTTGATGAACCAGCCAATAACCACTTCTCACAGATACAGAGTACGACCGAACTCCTGAAAAAAGAGCATCGGACATTCAATACAGCCGGTCATATGAACAGCAGACGTCAGGAAAAACTGGCACCACTGAGTGACCTGCTGCTGATCAATCATGGTGTGGAGGTGTCTGCAGGTAACATTAAGCGCTTTCAACTCAATAGCCGTATCTGGCTATACAATATGCCAAGGCCAAGATTAGCAGCCGGTGTATATCTGTGGCGATCCGGTGCCAACGGTTATTTACAATGGCATGGCCGCATGCCTACCGCAGATCCATTCGATCCAACGGATGGCCGAGAGGGAGATGTTCTTTATATTTACCCATCGGCAAACGGTTGCCCGACAGCAATGGATATTCACCGCCGTTTTATTGATCTGCATGAAGCAACTATAGATCTTCGTTGGTTGCAATGGCTGGAAGCAGAAAAAAGCCCGGAAGCAATAGAACTGCGAAGAACGATTCGAAAGAGCATACCTTCACAATGGAATGATGCAGCGATAGTAACAAATAAGGAATTAATGGAAATACGACGACAGGTTGTATCATTAAGCAGACAACAGAAAAGCAATTAAGCCCTAAAAAAGGAAGAACATCTATAACATATAAAAAACTCAAGGGAGACTTCCCTTGAGCTTATAAGCGTGTTTATTGCAAACGATTACAACAGTAGCTTACGAATATCCGTCAACAGTTCACCCAGCATGGTGGTGAAACGTGCAGCATCCGCACCGTTGATCGCCCTGTGGTCATAAGACAGTGACAGTGGCAGCATCAGCTTCGGATCAAACTCCTTGCCATTCCAGACTGGCTTCATAGAAGCCTTGGACAGGCCAAGAATGGCCACTTCTGGCGCATTGACGATCGGAGTAAACGCCGTACCACCAATAGAGCCAAGGCTGGAGATCGTAAAGCAGCCACCCTGCATTTCATCAGGCTTCAGCTTCTTATCACGTGCCTTGCCGGCCAGCTCGATGCACTCTGCAGACAGTTCCCACAGGCTCTTCTGATCCACATTCTTGATGACCGGAACCAACAGGCCATCTGGAGTATCTACCGCGACACCAATATTGATGTACTTCTTGTAGATCAGCGTTTCGCCATCCGGGCTCAGGGAAGTACAGAACTGAGGCAGCTCTTTCAACACATAAGCAACGGCTTTCAGGATAAACGGCAGTGGTGTCAGTTTGGTACCACGGGCCTCTGCCAGTGCTTTCTGAGCTTTACGGAACACTTCCAGTTCAGTGATGTCACACTCATCAAACTGGGTAACGTGCGGCACGTTCAGCCAGGAGCGCTGGAAGTTCTGAGCCGCCACTTTGCGCAGACGGTTCAGGGCAACCTTCTCAATGTCACCCCACTTGCTGAAGTCAATCTCTGGCATGGCAGGAATACCCAGGCCAGAAGAAACACCTTGAGTAGCCTGAGGCTTTTCACTGAGGCGCATCTTGACGTACTTCTGCACGTCTTCTTTAAGAATGCGACGACGCGGACCAGTGCCGGCTACTCCCGCAAGGTCAACACCAAACTCACGGGCCAGTTTGCGCACCGCAGGGCCAGCATCGAACTTACGGTTGGCACGCTCAAGTTCCACAGGGTGTGCTTCGGCACGTGGTGGTGGCGCTGATGGCGCACGGGAAACAGTTTCCTGTTTCTGTGGTGCAGTGGCAGGCGCAGCAGCCGCTGGAGCAGGCTGACTGACAGCGGGTACTTCAACCCCACCAGACACTTCAATATCCAGAATCAGGTCGCCCTGACTAAGGGTGTCTCCCTCTTTGACCATGATGGCTTTAACAACACCGGCAAACGGCGAAGGTACTTCCATGGTCGCCTTGTCAGATTCCAGTACGATCAGTGAAGTTTCTTCTTCAACCTGATCGCCAACGCTGACACAGACCTCAATGACTGGAACATTCTCAGCACCAATATCTGGTACGGTTACTTTCTCAATACGAGGTCCAGCCTGAGGTGCAGAGGCCGCTGGTGCAGCAACAGCAGGCTCTGGAGCCGCTGCAGAAACAGGTGCAGGCTCATTAGAGACAGCAACAGCAACACCATTCACTTCAACGTCAATCACCAGGTCACCCTGATTCAGGGCATCACCTTCCTTAACGTGAATGGCTTTCACCACACCTTCCACCGGAGAAGGCACTTCCATGGTTGCTTTGTCCGACTCCAGGACAATCAATGAGTCTTCCAGGGCAACGGTGTCCCCAACCTTCACACAAACCTCAATAACCGGAACATTCTCAGCACCGATATCAGGCACATGCACAGACTCAATATGGGATCCACCCGCTGGTGCCGGTGCAGCTTCAGCTACCGGAGCGGCCACCACAGGAGCTTCTGCTGCCTGCCCAACAACCTCAGGCGCTGCTGCGGTAGACCCTGCAGCTGCCATCTTAACCATCGGAGCCCCTTCGCTGACATTGTCACCAACCGTCAGCAGCACTTCGGTCACCACGCCATCGCGTGGTGCCGGGACTTCCATGGTTGCCTTGTCAGACTCCAGAACAATCAGGGAGTCTTCGGCCGATACCGTATCACCAGGCTTGACGCAGATTTCGATGACTTCTGCCTCACCACTGCCGATATCTGGAACCTTGATGATTTCGTCACTCATTCCTCATACCTTCTCTTCAGTTCCAGACTCAGCAATACAGAGGGTTAGCTCTGGTTGGGTCAATATCAAACTTCTTGATGGCCTGACTGACAACAGACGCATCCAGCTCACCATCCTGAACCAGTGCATACAGGGCAGCGACCACGATGAAGTAACGATCTACCTCGAAAAAGCGACGCAGCTGTTCACGGGTGTCGGAACGACCAAATCCATCAGTACCCAGAGACACGAAAGTTGCAGGCACAAACTCGCGGATCTGGTTGGCATACAGGCTCATATAGTCAGTAGCGGCAACAACAGGACCTTTTCGACCAGACAGCTGCTTCTCAACCCAGCTGACTTTTTTCTCGGCTTCAGGGTTCAACATGTTGTAACGCTTGGCGTCCTGACCATCACGGGCCAGCTCGTTAAAGCTGGTTGCGCTCCAGATATCAGATTCAACGTTGAACTCATCACGGAGAATACCAGCGGCAGCACGGACTTCTTCAAGGATAGTGCCACAACCCATCAACTGGACCTTAGGTCCCTGATTGCGGGAATTTTCTTCCAGGTTGTAAAGTCCCTTGATGATGCCTTCGATCACTTCAGGACCTTCCGGCAGCGCTGGCTGACGGTAGTTTTCATTCATGGCGGTGATGTAGTACCAGACATTTTCGCCATTGCCATACATACGTTGCAGACCGTTCTGGATAATAACAGCCATTTCGTAGCCGTAGGTCGGGTCGTAGCTGATGCAGTTCGGTACGGTGGAGGCCAGAATATGGCTGTGACCGTCCTGATGCTGCAGACCTTCACCATTCAGAGTGGTACGACCGGCAGTAGCACCAATCAGGAAGCCACGCGCCTGAATATCACCCGCAGCCCATGCCAGATCGCCAGTACGCTGGAAACCAAACATGGAATAGAACGCGTAGAACGGAATCATTGGAACGTTGTTGCTGCTGTAAGACGTTGCTGCAGCAATCCACGCGGCGTGGGCACCCGCTTCGTTAATGCCCGCTTCCAGAATCTGCCCCTGCTTGGATTCTTTGTAGAACATGACCTGGTCGGAGTCTACCGGCTCATAGTTCTGGCCTTCCGCAGAGTAGATACCCAGCTGACGGAACATACCTTCCATACCAAAGGTACGCGCTTCGTCAGGGATGATCGGCACGATGTGCTTGCCAAGGCTCTTGTCTTTGGCCAGTGCGCCAAGAATACGAACGTAAGCCATGGTGGTGGAGATTTCACGCTCCCCACTGCCCTTGGTGACGGCTTCAAAAGCCTCAAGGCCAGGAATTTCCAGCTTAATATCGGTTTCCACACGACGCTGTGGAATAAAGCCACCCAGCTTTTCACGACGCTTGCGCATGTACTTCATTTCAGGGCTGTCAGCGTCTGGCTTGAAGTAAGGCAGAGTCTCAATATCTTCGTCTTTGATCGGCAGGTCAAAGCGATCACGGAAGTGCTTCAGATCATCAACCGGCAGTTTCTTAACGTTGTGGCTGACGTTGGCCGCTTCACCGGTGGCACCGGTACCGTAACCCTTAACCGTCTTGGCAAGAATGACGGTAGGCTGGCCATTGTGATTAACAGCTTCGTGGTAAGCAGCGAAGACTTTGTATGGGTCATGACCACCACGGTTCAGACGCCAGATATCATCATCAGACAGGTGTTCAACCAGCTTCAGAGCTTCAGGATCACGACCAAAGAAGTGCTCACGGGTCCAGGCACCGCCTTTCGCCTTACAGTTCTGGTAATCACCATCAACGGCTTTATCCATCACTTCCTGCAGCTTCCCATGCTTGTCCTGAGCCAGCAGCGGATCCCAATGACGTCCCCAGACGACCTTGATGACATTCCAGCCAGCACCACGGAAGACGCCTTCCAGTTCCTGAATGATCTTACCGTTACCACGTACCGGGCCATCCAGACGCTGCAGGTTACAGTTGACCACAAAGATCAGATTATCCAGCTTCTCACGACCGGCCAGAGAGATAGCACCGAGAGATTCCGGCTCATCCATCTCACCATCCCCCAGGAATGCCCAGACCTTACGGTTCTGGTCCGGAGCCATACCGCGGTTGATCAGGTACTTCATGAAGTGAGCCTGATAGATCGCCTGCAGAGGGCCAAGGCCCATGGATACGGTCGGGAACTGCCAGAAGTCAGGCATCAGCTTAGGGTGAGGGTAGGAAGACAGACCATTGCCATCCACTTCCTGACGGAAATTATCCAGCTGGCTCTCGTCCAGGCGGCCTTCCAGAAAGGCTCGGGAGTAGATACCAGGCGCTACGTGACCCTGGTAATACACCAGATCGCCTTCACGATCACTTTCATGGCCGTGGAAGAAGTAGTTATAGCCGATGTCATACAAAGTTGCACTGGAAGCAAACGAAGAAATATGCCCGCCAAGACTGCTGTCTTTCTTATTGGCACGCATAACCATGGCCAGTGCGTTCCAGCGTACCAGAGAGCGAATTCGACGCTCCATAAAGAGGTCGCCAGGCATCCGAGCTTCTTTTTCCTGTGGAATCGTATTGCGATACGGTGTAGTAATGGCGTATGGCAGCTGTGTGCCTTTGGCACGAGCATGCTGGGAAAGCCTGGTCAGCAGAAAATGAGCACGGTCTTCGCCTTCCTGCTCAAGTACGGAATCCAGTGCTTCCAGCCATTCCCTGGTTTCTATAGGGTCGATATCATGCATACAAATCGGCTCCAAGATCGATAGAGCTGGGAACCTGACTGAGAATAGACTGCCAGCAATACGGGGCAATCTATTCTCAGCCAAACTCCCAGGTCAGGCGCAGACGAAACAAAGTCAGGGCAGGAATACGAATCCTGTCCTGACCCTGGATCAGAGTTTCCGGACATAATGGTCGGAATGGATCAGACAGCCCTCCCACAGGAGGCAATACTCTTTATCTCGCCAGCTTCACAGGTGAGTCTGATGCCCAGTTACCCTGCCAAGCGAGTAGCAATTCTGCTGACCCCTACGCCTGTTGACGTATCAAACTGCCACACCAAACTTTGTGTTCGCTATTGTTAATGGTTGATCACTTGCAACATCAAGCATACCGAACAAATTTCGTCTAACAGCCCAAGCTTAAAAAAAAATTGATATTAATCAAATGTAATATAACTACAAGATAAGCAATTCCCGCAATGAGTACCAGTACTTACGTGTAGTTTTTTTACAAACATATTAATTCTTCAGTAGAAACTTCTCGAAACAGGCAACAAAGTGAAACAAGCCAGCACACAAACTGTCAAACCGGCAGTTTAGCGGCCTAAAAAATGTACAGCAAACCTTTCCAGCAGTCAGAAAATTGATTTCGATCAAGAAACGGTGCTGCAGAACCGAAAGCCTGTGACACCAGATATCAATATCAACCTTTTTCACTTAGAGAGTCATTATCACGGTACCGTTTCCAGCGACGATGACTCCAGAGAAATGTTTCCGGTTGTTCATAAATCGCTCTTTCCGCCGCCTTTACATAAGCATCGATAATCTGATGATTGTTTTTATCACGGGTATTTTCATAGGGTGGCGTTGCCAGCTCCTTAAACTCAAGCTCATAGTAGCCACGCTTTAATCGTCGGCACTGGGCAAAAAAAACCGGATATTGCGTCAGGTAAGCAATTTTTTCGGCTCCAAGGTAAAATGGAGCCTCTTTATTAAGATAGGAAACCCAGTAACTGCGTTCACCTTTAACAGGAGTCTGATCCGCCAGCATCACAAAAAGCCGAAAACCATCTTTGCGTTTAAGAATATCTCGTCCAGCCTGCTTCATTGGAATGGGACGAGAACCAAACCGACCACGTACCTCCCGGATAAATTGATTCCACCCCTTGTGGTGTAGAGGCTTATAAACCGGATCGATGGGGATACCAAGGTTTTGAGAAACGGCATGGAGCATCCACTCCCAATTTCCCTGATGAATAGTTAAAACAATAATGGGTCTGGTCTTTTCTACCTCTTTTTGCATTGACTTCTGTATTAATTGATCCTCACCTAAAATCTTGCATCGTTTATTAAATTCTTCAGAGCTCATTTGATGAGCTTTAACAACCTCCACAAAAAGATCTGCAAAGTGCCGGTAAAACCGTTTTGCCAGAATCCTGATTTCTTTTTCATTTTTTTCAGGAAAAGCCTGTTTGATATTCTCAATGACAACCTTTTTCCGATAGCGAAATAGATAATAAAGCAAAAAATAAAAAAACCAGCCTATTCGATATATCAGAAAAAATGGCAAAAAGGAGATTACTCGAAAAAATAGCATACTTAATGTGTATTATTTTGTTTAAAGACATCCATTATAGACATAGACGGCCTTAACCAGTGTGGGTCCACTCCTGACATACTGGCAGTCACATTACCATTCCCATAAAATGACGCCAGCAACCAGAAGAGAGCGGGTTTATGGAGTCACTCAAGGCGCAACTCAAGCAACAATTAACTGCCTCCGGGTCACCTGAAGCTCTTCCTGAAGAGATCAGGAACGTTATTAGTGCTCACTGGCAGCAATTCGTTGATAACAACCCGTCATTCAGTTTTCCTGGCAAGAACAATCAACTAACCCCCAACGTCATAAGTGAGCTTATCCACTGCTGGGCAGGCAGTGACTTTGCTGCACAACAGTGCATTCGCTACCCTGAGTGGCTTGCCAGTCTTCTGGAAAACCATAACAAACTCCCTGAGTTCGCCCAAACCCACCCTGAACGTTTACAGAAGGCACTTGATGTTGTCGAAAATGAGCAGGATCTGATCAAGGCTCTCAGGCTTTACCGTAACCGGGAAATGCTCCGAATTATCTGGCTCGATCTGAATCGTCGGGTCAGCATGCAGGAAACTACAGCGGATATGTCTGCCCTGGCTGATGCCTGCATAGATAGCGCGCTCAACTGGCTTTACCAGGACTGCTGCCAGACCATGGGAACACCCTATGGCACCAATATACCGGGCGAAGAACCAGTTCCCCAGAAAATGGTCGTGCTGGGTATGGGCAAACTCGGCGCCAGAGACCTGAACCTCTCTTCAGACATCGACCTGATGTTCACCTATCCCTGCCAGGGGGAAACCCGTGGCTGCAAGAAGATCATTACTAACCAGGAATTTTTTATTCGTCTTGGCCAGCGCCTGATCAAGGTTCTCGACTGCCAAAGTGCCGATGGTTTTGTGTTCCGTGTTGATATGCGACTGAGGCCTTATGGCTCCAGTGGAGCGCTGGCCATGAGTTTTGCTGCGATGGAGCAGTATTATCAGGATCAGGGGCGGGACTGGGAACGTTACGCCATGCTCAAGGCCAGGGTGGTTGCAGGCAATATCCCTGCGGGCCAGCTACTGCTCAGCCAGCTGCGCCCTTTTGTTTATCGCCGCTATATTGATTTTGGTTCCATCAGCGCCCTGCGTGAAATGAAACAGCTGATCCGGCGGGAAGTAAAACGAAAAGGCATGGAGAGCAACATCAAGCTTGGGCCAGGTGGTATTCGCGAGATTGAGTTTATCATTCAGTCTTTCCAGTTAATCCACGGGGGGCGTGACCGCAGCCTTCAGGAAAGAAACCTGCTGAGTGTGCTTTCAACCCTACTGAGCAAACACTATTTTTCTACTGACGAAGCCAGTGAGTTGAAAGCCGCTTACATCTTCCTTCGTAATCTTGAACATGCCATTCAGTCCATTGCTGATCGACAGACTCAGGATCTGCCGAAAGGATCAGAGACTCAGGCACGAGTCGCCTTCAGCATGGGGCAAAAAGACTGGTCAGAGCTGCTCAGCACACTGCAAGAACATCGCCAGCACGTTACCACTCACTTCGACGCGGTGATTGCCGATCCTGAAACCGCAGATAACAAAGAGACCACCCATAGCGACCAGTGGGAGGCCCTCTGGCTTGACCAGCTCAGTGAGGAAGAAGAACAGCAACTGATGGCACAGGAGGGCTTCAAGGATATTGGAGCCTCGCGGAAACGACTGATCTCCCTGAGAGATGGGAAGGCCATCACTCGAGTACGCAGGCAGAGCCGTGACCGGCTGGATAAGTTTATCCCCTTGCTCCTGAGAGTTGCCGTACAGTCCTCAGAGCCTGATACCTTTTTGTTGCGCATATTGCCTCTGATTGAAGCAGTCCTGCGCCGAACCGCTTATCTGGTCTTGTTGATTGAGAACCCGGCTGCTTTGGAACATCTTGGTAAGTTGTGCATTGCCAGCCCATGGATTGCTGAACAGATTGCCCGTTTCCCAGCGCTCCTGGATGAATTCCTTAACCTTGGAGACCTCTATAACCCACCTGAAAAAGAGGCTCTGGCCAATGAGTTGCGACAGCAACTTGCCCATATTCCGGAAGATGACCTTGAAAGTCAGATGGAAGTACTCCGCCACTTCAAAATGGCTCACGTTCTGCGGGTAACGGCGGCTCAGGTTTCCGGCACGCTTCCCCTAATGAAAGAAAGCGACTACCTAACCTGGATTGCCGAGGTGATTCTTGACGCCGTCCTGGCCATCGCATGGCGAAACCTGACTGAAAAACATGGAATGCCTCAGGATGCTGATGGTCATCTATGCGATCCCGGTTTTATTATCGTCGGCTACGGCAAGCTTGGTGGCATTGAGCTTGGTCCGGGCTCCGATCTTGACCTGGTGTTCATTCATAGTGGCGGCACCAATAAAGAGACCAATGGCCCAAGGGCCATTGACAGCACGACGTTCTATACTCGCCTGGGTCAGAGAATCATCCATATTCTGACGACACAAACACCATCCGGTATTCTGTACGATGCAGACATGAGACTGCGCCCATCCGGCTCAAAAGGATTACTGGTAAACTCCTTTTCCTATTTCGAGAAGTACCAGAAAGAAGAAGCCTGGACCTGGGAACATCAGGCTCTGGTAAGAGCCAGGGTTATCGCTGGCGATCAGGCGCTTGCCAGTAAGTTTGATGGCCTGAGATCAGAAATTCTCAGCCAGAAACGAGACGTTGAAAAGCTGCGTGATGATGTAGTGGACATGCGTCAGAAAATGAGAGAACACCTCGGCACCAAGTCAACTCCCTCTTCAATAAAAAATGGCGAAGCGTTCCACTTAAAACATGACCCGGGTGGCATCGTTGATATTGAGTTCCTGATGCAGTTTGCCGTTCTCAGGTACTCATCTCAGCACCCGTCACTGTTGAAGTGGACAGATAACGTCAGGATATCCGAGGAGCTTGAAACCGTAGGTTTGTTGACTCATGAGAATGCACATCAACTCAGGGAAGCCTACAAAACATTCCGGCTCTGCATCCATCAAAAAGCGCTGCAGAATGAAGACCCGATAGCAGGCGAAGCTGTTGCAGAGAGTTTGCGTCAGAATGTTATTGGTGTCTGGCAGGGATGTATGGACGTTTGATAAGAAATCTGATGGCATGAAGGCGTTAGGCTTGTTGACATATCCCAGCTAAACTCAGCTTTGGCATTAAGCGCGATTTATGATCCAATAGCGTCTTGTCAGAACTCTGTTATAAACGGATGCTGACTGATGTCACCCGAGGGTATTATCACCATGTTCTTCGGGGTAACAATGATAGATGACAGCCTCCTGAATCAAACACCTCATCTCATGCCACACTCTGGCAAGGGATATTGATTCATAAAATCAGGCCCATTTGAACATGACATAGCTTTCAGTGATGACGGCTGAAGGCAACAACAGGGTCTTGGTTGATGTCCACGAATAAGAGACGGAACACCATCCCCAAAAGAACAAACCATAAAACAATTTAAAGCTGGAGTTTCCCGATGTCTTTCGCCGATCGTGATGGCGTAATCTGGTTAGATGGAGAACTGATTCCCTGGCGCGAAGCCAAAACCCATGTACTGACCCACACATTGCACTACGGCATGGGGGTTTTTGAAGGAGTCAGAGCTTATAGCACTCCAAAGGGGCCTGCCATTTTCCGCCTGAAGGAACACACTGACCGCCTGTTTCGCAGTGCCCATATCCTGAGAATGGAAATCCCCTACAGTAAGGAAGAACTGAACGAAGCCCAAAAACTTGTCGTTCGCGAGAATGGCCTTGATGAAGCCTACCTGCGCCCCATGTGTTTCCTGGGCTCCGAAGGTATGGGATTAAGAGCGGAAGGTCTTCAGGTACATGCCATGGTCGCCGCCTGGAACTGGCCCTCTTACATGTCACCAGAAGCTCTGGAACAAGGCATAAAGATTCGTACCTCTTCGTATACACGACACCATGTAAATATCACCATGTGCAAAGCCAAAGCCAATGGTAATTACATGAACTCCATGCTGGCCCTGCGGGAAGCTTTGGACAGTGGCTGTGAAGAAGCGCTGCTGCTGGATAATGAAGGTTATGTCGCTGAAGGCAGTGGTGAGAATATCTTTATAGTCAAAGGTGGTGTTCTCTACACACCTGAGCTGACTTCCTGCCTGGAAGGCATTACCCGGGATACCATCATTCAGTTTGCCAGGGAGCTTGGACTGGAAGTTCGGGAGAAACGCATTACCCGTGATGAAGTTTATATCGCTGAAGAAGCGTTCTTTACGGGAACCGCTGCGGAAGTAATGCCTATCTGTGAACACGATGGACGCAAGATCGGTTCTGGAAAACGTGGACCCATCACTGGAAAGCTACAGTCCATGTACTTTGACCAGGTTCGAGGTAAACGCCAGGAAAACCCTGAGTGGTTAAACATTTGCTGATTTAAAAGATCTGGCTAACTGTATTCAACAAATACCTTGCAGTTAGCCAGATACTTTTGAACATCTTTTACTGGCCGATAATTCGAAGTGATTTTACGTCGATTTCAACGCCAGACCTCCGGTCAACATCGACCTCACCCATAATTTCCACTTTAGTTTTGGAATCAACAGGCTGGGCTGGGAAATCTTTATCATCAATATCCGCCAGAATTTCACCGGTTCCATCACTGAACATATAGGTTTCATGCTTTACTTTTCTGACAAGTTTACCTTTCAGAACCACTCTCATATCATCCTGAGGCTGCTTTAAAATAGCAGACACCGTTGTACTCCCAACATTAGAACCCGGTCCTGTATAAGCAGCCTCAACCATAAGTACAGATGTCGCAAACAAGGCAACAGCAAACCATTGAGCCACTTTCAGCTTCATAAAAACATTGTGAGCTTGCATGACAAATAAACCCTGACATTGACTTATATCTCGAAACCAAGAATAGGAGAAATAAGTTATCCCGCCAGAAGTTTCTAACAGATCAACACCGCTTTACTCTTGCCCTCCGCTCCTTTTCATACACCCAAAGGGTTCCAAGCTGCTACGCGGCGGCAAAAGAGCGAAGCCCCAGGAACTTAGACAAGCCAAGTGACTGGTCTGGGCTGGGCTGGCGATCCAGTGAGCGATTGCAGCCAACAAAGTAGCAACTTGAAAGGCGACGGGTATAGAGCGCTTTTTTCATATTTCAGATTGACGACTGTTTTACACTACCCACAGCAATAAAGTAGAAACCCCTCATTGATGTTTGTGTCCAACATCCCCACTATACGACTACTGCGAATAAAAAATCCGATACAGCAGTCAACATAATTAGCACTGGAGTCTTAAATGAGCGCTATCCATGAACTGCAGCCTCACGCGCTATGGCAGCACTTTTCGGCCATATGTGATATTCCTCATCCTTCCTTTCATGAAGAACAGATTCGTGAGCACCTGATTGGTTTTGCCAAAGAGCATAACCTGGAGTGGCAGTCCGATGCGGTAGGCAACGTCATCATTCGAAAGAATGCGACTCCCGGCATGGAAAACCGCGTTGGCGTTATCTTTCAGGGACACATGGATATGGTGCCTCAAAAAAACAACGACACCGTTCATGATTTTCCGACAGACCCTATTAAAGCCTATATTGATGGAGACTGGGTCACTGCTGAAGGAACGACCCTGGGTGCTGACAATGGTATTGGCATGGCAGCAGCCCTTGCTGTGCTGGCAGCCAAAGACCTGCATCACGGTCCTATTGAAGCACTGTTTACCGCCACCGAAGAGACTGGAATGATTGGTGCCCAAGGGCTTCAGTCAGGTATTTTAGATGGAAAAATCCTTCTTAACCTGGATACTGAAGACGAAGGTGAACTCTACATTGGCTGCGCAGGCGGTACCCGTATTGAAGTAAACGGAGAGTACGCCACAGAAACACTTGTGGACAACTTTGTCTCTGTCTTTCACCACACCAATTGATATTTTCCTGAAACCTGTTGTCAAAGGACTGA
>OODV01000300.1 GCA_900299555.1 uncultured Endozoicomonas sp. | reverse complement strand
TCAGTCCTTTGACAACAGGTTTCAGGAAAATATCAATTGGTGTGGTGAAAGACAGTATTAATATAAGATGTGTAAATTGTTAAGCGTGCTTATAGTTTCAGACTCATGTTTTTTACGAAGTGATTTTATGAGGGTGTGCCTTGATTCTTTCAGGTTTGGCAATATCCTATGATTTTTATCCTTTGATTATCTCATGAAGAGTGACAGTTTCATGTCACTATAAAGTGACACTGTCAAATAATTACCTTATTCAATAATTCAAAAAAACGTTCAAGAATTTTCTGGAACGACCGAAAATTAATCTATGTCAAAAAAATAGCGAATTTCAAATAACTGGATTATAAAAATAGCAATAAAAACATATAGTTATTATTTTTTTGCTTTTATGGTTTTTTTGGTTTTGATATTTTTGAGTTGTATTGATGTTTTCATTTTTTTTTAAAAAGTTGGCATGTTCATTGATGTATATAGTTTGTCGTTTTTCTATATGCCCTTCTTGAGCAATGGGAAAAACAAAGTGAGAACAATGACACAAGTAAAGAAAAGAGTGATTGCGGTTTCGGGATGTAAAGGAGGTGTTGGTAAAACCGTAGTTGCGGTTAATCTTGCTCTGGCTCTAACAAAACTGGGTCAGCGTGTCGTTTTGATGGATGGTAATCTCTCAGTACCCGATGTTGAGTTCACTCTTGGGTTGGATGAAGAGACTAAAATAGATCAGTTGTCGTCTGAATTTGTTTTTTCCGGATTTTCACAAGAAGAGGTAAGTAGTCAGCAGAAAGTCCTGCTGGATGGTCCTTCAGGAGTCAGGGTTTATACTCCTGATGCTGACGGGGAGTGGCAGGACAATATTCAGATTATCAAAGCAGTTGAACTGATTCAGGGCATGGATGATCTTGCATCAGATCTGGATACGTTGATTATTGATACTGCTCCGGGGCTGTCCCCGGACAATGTAACGCTCATTCAGGCAGCGACAGAAATAATGGTTGTTATTAGCCAGGAGGATGTTTCTGTAATTGATGCTGTCCGACAAATTCGACTTTTGTATCGTGTTTTTAATGTACACCAGTTCTACATAGTCGTTAATTTGGTCAGTAGTCGAAGCGGTGGGGCAAAGCAGTTTGAGAAGCTGCAGCAATACCTGAAAGACGATAAACAGATAGTTTTAAGCTATCTGGGAGCAATTCCATATGACAAGACTGTAAGTGAAGCAGCATTCAAGCAGTCAGCATTATTATCTGTAAATAATGACTGTCGAGCTGCGCGGGCTTTTCACAGAATTGGACATCAGTTATCTAAATTACCGGTGTCTGAGCCAAAAGGTCGTATCGAATTCTTTTTGCCTGGTAGGATCAAGGAGAGGATCTAATCATGACAGCGACTGCACAGGAAGTGCAAACAAAGAAACCAACCATGGAAGAAATGGTTGTTAAACATCGATCATTGGTAAAAAGAATTGCAAATCATCTTGCGGCGAGGATGCCAGCCAGTGTTCAGATTGATGACCTGGTTCAATCTGGAATGATTGGTTTACTGGAAGCTGCGTCAAAGTATGATGCGACCAAAGGTGCCAGTTTTGAGACCTTTGCGGGAATTCGGATTCGGGGTGCAATGCTTGATGAAATTCGAAAAGGCGACTGGGGTCCAAGATCAGTCTATCGAAATAGTCGTCGTATTACAGAAGCTGTTCAGGTGGTTGAAGCAAAGCTTGGGAGAGATGCCCGGGATACTGAGGTGGCAAAAGAACTTGATGTGAAAATTGATGAATACTATACCATTCTCAGTGATCTCAGGGGGTGTCGCCTTTTCAGTTATGAAGAATTGTTTGACAGTGAAGAATCAAGAATGCAGGCCCGCTCTGGGGATAGAGGTCCATCTGCAGATATTCAGGAAGAAAAATTCAAAGCAGCGTTGATCGAAGCGATCGATAAGCTGCCCGAAAGAGAAAAACTCGTGTTGATGCTTTATTATGATGAAGAAATGAATTTGAAAGAAATTGGTAAGATATTGGGTGTTAGTGAATCAAGGGTTAGTCAAATTCATTCGCAAGCTGCATTGCGCTTGAGGTCACGGCTTCAAAGCTGGCTGAGCTAAGCTCTCAGTCAGCCTCTCTTGAATTATTTTTGACGGGTTTTTTGTCAGGGTTGATGAATGCGCAGTTTTATTTTTTTCATATTGACAAAATTTAATTGAATTGTTGCGGTTTTAAAAAAATAGTCCGGTTATATGTCGTATTGCTTTGAACATTTATTTTTTAGCTTCTTATTGTTCCAAGTGGCTGGGTCTTGGCTCCATATACTTTTTAGTTAGAGTTGTTTAATAACGGACCTGCATCATATGAAATGGATTTCTATTCCAGCTGCACTTTTGCTGTCAGCTTTCTCTTTTATTCTTCCGGCTCAGGAAGAGGCGCCTGAGCAAATAAATGGTGTAATTACCATTAATACCCACCAAGCTAAGCGACTTCATGATATTGGAGCACTTTTTATAGATGTGCGCCCATACCAACAGTGGCAGTTTGGGCATGTGGATGGTTCACACAGTCTCGATCTTAGAGGAGGGTTTCGTCAACTACTGGTGCCGGGAGTACTGGAGAAAGAAGCGCCGATAGTGATTTACGGTAACAGCACTTACCACATGCGTGGAGCTATAGGCAGTTACCTTGCAGCGCTATGGGGCTATGAGCGGGTATTTTTTCTTCGCGACGGATATTTCTCATGGCTGGCTCTTGATTATCCAGTTACATTGAGGTCAGACTCAATGGATGAATCTTACACTACGAGAGTCATGGATTGATAAAGTACTCTTTTTACCTTTAGTCTTAACAAGGGTACGAAGTTGATCTTTGTCGATCTGTTAAGGCTTTATTTTTCTCTCCTTGTAATGTCTTTAACCATCACTGCCTCAGACCTTTCGTTTCATGATGAGGAGTGAAGGTTTTTCCCCATTTCCTGTTCGCTTCGTGTTTATCACTGAATGGTATTTAGCGCCACAGTAGTCAAAGATTCCTGATATAATCGCGAGCCGGTGCTTCATAGTGCTGATTCGGTAATGGCAGGGCCTGTTGCTTCAGCTTTCTGGATTCCAATATTAGCGTCAGGCTTATTGTAGGTGGTGAATAAATTCGGGAGTTTTCTTTGCTGAATGTGGTTCAGTTGAGTTGTGAACGAGATGATAGGCTGCTGTTCAGTAACCTGTCTTTCAAGCTCTGTTCTGGAGAGATACTCCAGATTGAAGGGCGAAATGGTGCCGGAAAAACTTCATTACTCCGCATAATTGCTGGTCTGTCATCAAGCTACGCCGGTGATCTTTTCTGGAACAGTCAGCCATTGGCAAAAGTTTATGCTGACTTCCGTCTGGACTGCTTCTTTCTTGGTCATAAGCCTGGTTTGAAATTGGATTTAACCCCCCTCGAGAATCTTGCCTGGCGATCCCGGCTTGCTAATACAGCGGTAAGCCGTGAAGGCTTATTGGCAGCGCTTCATCGAGTTCATCTGGCGGGCTATGAAGATATTCCCTGCAGTCACTTGTCCGCTGGGCAGCTCAGGCGGGTTGCTTTTGCTGGTTTGGTTGCCAGTCAAGCCAGCCTCTGGATCCTTGATGAACCTTTCACTGCAATTGATGCAGAGGGCGTTGCCTGGCTTGAAGGGTTATTTGATGAACATGCCAGTCAAGGAGGAATGGTTTTAGTTACAAGCCATCAGTCTTTAAGCAATTTAAAAGGGAATCTGCGCAAGCTTCGTTTAGAAACTTTTGCAGCAGAGGCGTATATCGAAGAAGCTGTTTTCGAAAAGCGGGGAGCGGACAATGGCCAGGTTTGAAAAAACGTCGATGAATGGCCTCTCTGCTTGTGCCGCTCTGATTCGACGGGATCTTACGCTGACTTTTCGTTCTCCCGGTCAGGCCATCAACCCCATGGCATTCTTTCTGATGGTGGCCACTCTATTTCCTCTTGGCATTGCTCCCGATAGGGAAGTGTTGTCAGAACTGGCGGCTGGTGTTATCTGGATTGCTGCTTTATTAGCCGTATTGCTTTCCCTGGATTCATTGTTCAAAAGTGACCAGGATGACGGTGCTTTGGATCAATTATTGATGTCGCCACATCCGCTCCCCTTATTAGTATTAGCTAAAGTGTTCACTCACTGGTTGACCAGTGGTTTTTGTTTAACACTGATGGCGCCATTACTGGCCATCATGCTGCACCTGCCAGCAGAGGCCTTTTCCGCACTTATGGTGACGCTTTTGTTGGGAACGCCTGTACTCAGTCTGGCAGGGGCCATTGGTGCTGCATTAACGGTAAAAGTGCAGCGTGGTGGGGTGCTGCTGACTCTGCTTTCCCTCCCACTTTACATACCGGTGCTGATTTTTGCCACGGGGGCCGTTAATGCGGCAATGCAAAACATGCCGTATTCAGGCCATATTCTCTGGTTGTCTGTTTTCCTGTTACTTGGGATATGTCTGGCACCACTGGCGATTGCCGGGGCATTAAGGGTGATTAATGAATAATGAGTATTTTTCAGGATATGGTAAAGAGTCTTGTCTTTATTCAGGCAATTTCTTGAAAAATGTAGAGATTTCCAGCATTGTGTCCCTGCAAAATCAGGTCGCATTGGTGGCGGTCTCAGTAAGTAGAACAAGATCATGAACTGGACGTTTTTTCATAAGTTGGGCTCTCCCAAGTGGTTTTATGATATCAGCGGGAAGTGGCTGCCCTGGCTTCAGGTGTCGTCCCTGGTGCTGATATTGGTGGCGCTTGTCTGGGGACTGGCGTTTACTCCACCGGATTATCTGCAGGGCAACAGTTACCGAATCATCTTTATCCACGTGCCTGCCTCATTTCTTGCCCAGGCGGTCTATATGATGATGGCAACGGCAGCGGCAGTAACTTTGATCTGGAAAATCAAACTGGCCGATATGGCGCTGAAAGTCATGGCGCCCATTGGGGCTTCTTTCTGCATACTGTCTCTGGCTACCGGAGCCATCTGGGGGCAGCCGACCTGGGGTACCTGGTGGGTATGGGATGCGCGCCTGACTTCTATGTTGATTCTGCTTTTCCTATACATCGGAATTATTGCCCTGCGCGGTGCAATCCATACAACGGAAGCTGCAGCTAAAGCCTGTGCAATCCTCAGTCTGGTCGGGGTGGTGAATATTCCGATCATCAAGTTTTCTGTGGATTGGTGGAATACCCTCCACCAGGGGGCCACACTGAAGCTGACTGAAAAACCATCCATGGCACCTGAAATGCTATGGCCCCTGCTATTGGCCATTCTCGGATTTTATCTGTTTTTTACGCTGGTGATGGTGCTTCGTCTGCGTATAGAAATTCTGAGTCGTGAAAGAAAGACCCGCTGGGTGAAAGAGCTGGTGAGTTGATGTCTATGTATTTTGACAGTTGGAGCGGTTTTCTGTCCATGGAGGGGCATGGACTCTACGTCTGGAGTGCCTACGCCGTTGCTGCGGTAGTGATTGGTTACAATCTAATTGCACCGTTTATAACAAAGCGGCAGGTAGTTGCACAAGTGAGACGACAGGAACGATTGATCAAAAGAAAAATGGTCGTCAATGACTTCAAGGTCACTGCAGATAGTGGTGAAGACTTGGAGCAACGCTTTGCCCCTGGAAGCACACAACGAAAACATCGCGCAGAGCGACAGGAAGAAGGCCCTGAGTCTGTAGAGAGGAGCGCCCAATGAATGCAGTTCGCAAACAGAGATTGATACTCGTATTACTGCTGCTGGCAGGTGTTGGTTTGGCTGTGGCTCTGATGTTGTTTGCGCTTCGTGAGAACATTAATCACTACTTCTCTCCCGCTCAAATGGCTGCTGGTGAAGCGCCGGTTGGTCAGCGGATGCGTGGTGGTGGCCTGGTGGTTCCGGGCTCAGTTGAGCGTGATACCGAAAGCTTGAAGGTGAGCTTTCGCATCAGTGATGGTGTGGGAGAAGTGACTGTCCGTTATGAGGGTATTCTGCCAGATCTGTTTGTTGAAGGTTCTGGCGTCGTTGCCCTGGGAACGCTCGGCAATGACGGTGTTTTTGAAGCGTCGGAAGTGTTGGCCAAGCATGATGAAAACTATATGCCGCCGGAAGTGCAGAAAGCTATTGATGACGCACATCCAAAGTCGGGTTACTCTAAGCCGGCGCAAACCACTGCTCAAAGTGAGTTGAGGAGTCTGCAAGATGGTAGCTGAAGCTGGCCTGCTGGCTCTGATTATTGCACTGTGTCTGAGCCTTTTGCTCAGTATCTTCCCGCTGGTGGGCAGTTATACCGGTAATATCCGCTTGATGAATCAGGCCCGTTCCCTGTCCTGGGGCCTGTTTGCCTTTGTCGGCTTTTCTTTTTTATGCCTGGTCTGGGCATTTATTACTGACGACTTTTCTGTGGATTATGTCGCCAGGCACTCAAACAGTCTGTTGCCTGTACAGTATAAAGTGAGTGCCACCTGGGGGGGGCACGAGGGATCGCTTCTGTTGTGGGTCCTGATTCTAGTCGGCTGGATGGCGATGGTTGCACTTAAAAGCTACCGCCTGCCTCCTGAACTCTCCGCCAGGGTACTCTCTGTCATGGGGATGATTACCGTTGGCTTTTTGCTGTTTACTCTGCTGACGTCAAACCCGTTTAACCGAATCTTGCCTTTTCCTCCGGAAGATGGTGCAGACCTGAACCCTCTGCTACAGGATTTTGGCCTTATCGTTCACCCGCCCATGCTTTACATGGGCTACGTTGGTTTTGCCGTTGCCTTTGCCTTTGCCATTGCCGCACTTCTGGGTGGACAGCTTGATACTGCCTGGGCTCGCTGGGCCAGACCATGGACGACAGTGGCCTGGGTTTTTCTGACCCTGGGAATTTCACTGGGTAGCTGGTGGGCATATTACGAGCTTGGCTGGGGTGGCTGGTGGTTCTGGGATCCTGTGGAAAATGCTTCTCTGATGCCCTGGCTGGTGGGAACGGCACTGATTCACTCTCTGGCAGTAACAGAAAAACGCGGACTATTTAAGAGCTGGACGCTGCTGCTGGCCATCTTCACCTTCTCGTTGAGCCTGCTGGGTACATTCCTGGTTCGCTCAGGTGTGCTCACATCGGTCCACGCTTTCGCCAATGATCCGGAAAGAGGGGTCTTTATCCTTTTTTACCTGATGATTGTCGTTGGTGCATCGTTGACGCTGTTTGCCCTCCGGGCGCCTGAGGTACGCAGTCGAATCAGTTTTTCCATGGCATCCAGGGAAACACTGCTGCTGGTCAATAATATTTTGCTGACCGCCAGCGCTGCGACGGTGCTTCTCGGAACTTTATTCCCGCTGCTTCTGGAATCTCTCGATATGGGCATGATTTCAGTTGGGCCTCCTTATTTTAATTTTGTGTTTGTCCCAATGGCCATGTTGCTGGCCTTTGCCCTGGGTTTTGGGGTTCTGCTCAACTGGAAGAACGGTTCCGTTAAATGGCTGATCAGCCAGACTCGATGGATTTTTCTGGTATCCATTATTGGTGGTTTAGGGTTCAGCCTGTTCTACGGTGAAAGCTTCCTGATCAGTGAAGTTCTGGCCATGGCACTGGTGCTGTGGATCGTGCTCACCATGATCCGGGATATTCTGAATAAAACCCAAAACATCCGAGCTAAAAATGGACTGATGGAGGCATTAACGCGACTGAAACCCGCGTATTACGGGATGCATCTGGCGCACCTGGGCTTGGCCGTCACTATTGTTGGTGTCGCAATCACCAGTGGTTACAGCAGTCAGCGTGACTTGCGGATGGCTCCCGGTGACCGAGTAACCCTCGGTGAGTATCAGTTCCGTTTTGATGGTGTCAGGTTACAGCCCGGCCCCAACTATACATCCGAATACGGTTCAGTGACTGTATACGAAAATGGTCGTCAAATAGCCGTGCTGCACCCTGAGAAGCGGGTCTATACCGCGCAACAGATGCCCATGACAGAAGCCTCCATTGACCCAGGGCTAACCCGCGATATTTATGTTGCGCTGGGGGAGCCATTGGGTGATGACGGTAGCTGGGCCCTGAGACTGCATATTAAACCTTTTGTCCGCTGGATCTGGCTGGGCTCCATATTTATGGGACTTGGTGGTGTTGTGGCGATCTCAGACCGGCGATACAGAATGAAAGTTCGTCAGAAAGTGAGCGCATTGAGACCGTCTGGAAATGAGGGAGTAGCCAGCGCATGAAGCGACGTTTGCAACTGTTTTTGCCGCTGGCGATTTTTCTCGGGCTTTGCCTGATGTTTTATGTGGCGCTATTCCGGGATAACCCGGGAGAGCTGCCATCCGCCTTGCTGGATCAGCCTTTACCGACATTTGAACTGGCAACGGTTAAGAATCCTGACAGAACAGTGACCAGAGAAAGCCTGCTGGGTGAAGTCGCCCTGATCAACGTCTGGGCCACCTGGTGCCCTGCCTGTCGTGTAGAGCATCCATACCTTGTGGATCTGGCCAATAAAGGCATCCCCATTTACGGTGTGAACTATAAGGATGATCAGCCTGAAGCCAGAAAGTGGCTGAAGACGCTGCATGATCCTTATCGCTTCAGCATCAACGATAAGAGTGGTTCTCTGGGCATAGACCTGGGCGTTTATGGCGCACCGGAAACTTATTTAATCGATCATCAGGGCGTTATTCGGTATAAGCATGTCGGTATTGTGGATGCTAATGTCTGGAAAAATGACCTTGAGCCCAGGTTCAGGCATCTGAAAGAGAAGGCGCTCAAAGCAACGGCAAATAATCATGAAGAGGAGGCCATATGATGAAGCGCATAACCTCCCGATTGATCATTGTGTTGTCAGCCATTCTGTTTATGGGCACGGCTTATGGTGTTATCGACTCCTATGAATTTTCGACACCTGAGCAGGAGCAGCGCTTCTTCGAACTGACCAATGAGTTGCGTTGTCCAAAGTGTCAAAATCAGTCCATAGCCGATTCTAATGCCCCCATTGCCCAGGATCTTCGGCGAGAAGTGCGCCGTCTGTTAAATGAAGGGGCAGACAACCAGACCGTTGTCGATTTTATGCTCGCCCGCTACGGTGACTTTGTACTTTACAAACCCCGTCTTTCGGGGGTTAACCTTGTACTCTGGCTTGGGCCTCTGTTGCTGCTGCTGGCAGGTCTGACAGTGCTTGTTGTTGTCGTTCGCAGGCATAAAGCGGTTGTTGCGGAATCCACACAGGCTGTTCCTGAGGGACAGAGCGTCGAAGAAGAAGCGTTGCTGGATCAAAAGCTCAATAGATTTCTGGCAGACTCGTTGAGTGAGCGTTCATCAGAAGATAAAGAAACGGATGGTAAGGAGTAATGATGGAGTTCTGGTTAGTTGCCGCATTGCTGATTGCCATTGCTGTGCTGATTTCTGTCTGGCCATTAATTAAACCAGTAGTATCAGCTCCGGATGAGAGTGAATCTGAAAAATCTGCCAACGTTGCCAGTTTTCGAGATCAGATGACAGATCTGGAATGGCAGCTCCAGCAGGGGCTGGTGTCAGCAGAAGAAGCAGAAAAGCTGAAACTGGAGTTAAAGAAAAAACTGGCGGATGAGTTAGGGGATGAACCGCCAGCCAGCGTATATTCACTCTTGAAAAAGCCGGGGTTTGCACTGCTCATTGCACTGATTGTGCCTGTGTCCGCTGTAATCCTTTATTTTAAGCTGGGTGCAACCACCGAGATTGCGGTAGTCAACGCCATGAAAAATGGCCACCTCAATAGCGAGCAGGTGGAAACCGTCCTTAAAGACTGGGTGGCCAAACGACCTGAGAATAATCAGGCGCTGTTCATGCTGGGCAGCCATTACCTGAGAGCAGGCAAGCTGGATGAAGCGGTTAAAACCTATCGGCACCTTGCCAGTATCAGTAATGGGCACCCCCAGGTAACCGCAGAGCTGGCTCAGGTGTTGTTTTTAAGCAGCAATAATGTGGTGACGCCTGAAATTCGAGAGCTCTATGAGCAGACATTGCTGAAGGAGAGTCAGAATACCACGGCATTAGGGTTGAAGGGGATTGATGCCTTTTCCAATGGTAACTACCAGAAAGCGATTGCTGCCTGGCAGCTGGCATTGACCCATGAAGTTGATCCGACAGCCCGGCAGTCGCTAAGTGCGGGCATTAATCAGGCTCGCTCAATGCTGGGTGATACCGTGGTTGCTCTTCGGGTCATGATTGATCTGGACCCAGAGATGGGTGAACTGCCGGATGATGCGCGTGTGGTGGTCTTTGCCCGCCCTGCCGGCGATGCTAAACAGCCCCCCGTGGTTGCTGTTCCGCTGAGCGTTAGAGACCTTCCCCGGGAAGTTGTACTTGATGATAACAGCGCGATGATGATGGGTGGACAGCTGTTGTCATCAATCGACAGCCTTGATATCACGGCACGGATCAGCCTCACTGGCAATGTGATGTCCCCTGATTATCAGGTGCAGGCTAAAGGGGTGAAAACCACGGCAACCGAGCCGGTCAGGCTTACCTTTATGCCAGCAGGGTAAACTGTGATTCTTTGAACTAAAGTGCTTCATAGCAGTCTCAAGCTATTAAAAATAATGGAAGTCGCCTTTTTCATTTCGGAAAAGGCGACTTTTCTATTAACTGTGGTAATGTGTAAGATCTGGATTGAAAGAAATATAAATTCTTTCAAATAAACGATTCGCTATGACAAGGAACCGGAGCCCAAAGCAACATGCTATGAATGGTGGTTTTACCGGAGCATAAAGCCCCATAGCGTGAACTATTGGTCAGTATTCAGGCTCGTATAATCTATACAGAGCCGGGCCCCGACAGTGAAGAGCTAAAGGAAACGATGCGTTTAAAATCCATCAAACTGGCCGGATTCAAATCTTTTGTGGACCCCACAACGGTTCACTTCCCCTCCAATATGTGCGGTGTTGTAGGCCCCAATGGTTGTGGAAAATCCAATGTTATCGATGCCGTCCGCTGGGTAATGGGGGAGTCTTCTGCCAAGCACCTGCGTGGCGAATCCATGACTGACGTTATTTTCAAGGGTTCCAATAGCCGAAAGCCTGCGAATCAGGCGATGGTAGAGTTGATTTTTGATAATAATGAGGGGCGGGTTACCGGTGAATTTGCTGCCTATCGAGAAATTTCTGTCAAGCGTACTCTTAATTCGGATGCCAAAAATACCTATTACCTCAATGGCAGCAAATGCCGACGCAAAGACGTTATGGATATCTTCCTGGGCACCGGTCTTGGACCCAGAAGCTATGCGATTATCAGTCAAGGCATTATTTCCAACCTGGTAGAGTCGAAACCGGATGAACTTCGAGTCTTTATTGAAGAAGCGGCCGGTATTTCCCGCTACAAAGAGCGCCGTCGTGAGACGGAAAACCGTATCCGCCGAACCAATGAAAACCTTGAGCGGCTGACAGACCTGCGGGAAGAACTGGGGCGTCAGCTTGGCCATCTGCAACGTCAGGCTCAGGCGGCGGAAAAGTACAAAGAGTACAAAGCTGAGGAGCGGCTTAAAAAGGCTCAGCTCCAGGCGTTGAAATGGCAGGCCATCAATACTGGAGCTCAGTCCCAGGAACAGGCTATCCGCGAGTTTGAGGTCCAGCTGGAAGCAGCGATCAGTCAGCAGCGTTCGGCGGATGCCGCCATGGAAGACGATCGTGTCCAGCAGGTGGAGCTGAGTGATCGTTTCCATGAAGCTCAATCCAGTTATTACGGCACGGGTAATGAAGTTACCCGTATTGAACAGACCCTGCAGCATCGGGAAGAACGTTCCAGAGAGTTGAGTCGCGACCTTGAACAGGTGGAGCACAGCTGGGAAGAAGCCCGTGAACAGCTGGCGGATGATCAACAGCAGCTGGAAGCGTTTCAGGAAGAGCTGATTGAGCTGGAGCCGGAGCTGGCCATGCTGCAGGATCAGGAGTCGGACTCCGGTGATGTTCTGACCCAGGCAGAAGAGGCCATGCAGCTATGGCAGCAGGAGTGGGATAATTTCAATCAGCGATCCCATGAGCCAAAACGGACCGCTGAAGTTGAACAGTCCCGTATCAATCATGCCGAGCAGGTGATGGGGCGTCTGCAGGAACGGGAAGGGCGTCTGAAAGAAGAGTCAGCCGCTCTGGGTGGCACTGAAGATCAGGAGGAGATGACCCTCCTTTCGGAAAAACTGACCGAACTTGAGTTGACGGCAGAAACCGTTGAGCTGCGTATTGAAGAGTGTGTCGAAGCGGTTGAGCAGCAGCGTGATCAGGTACAGAACCTGACGGTTGAGCTGGAAAACAATCGGGATGAACTCAGCATGGTGCGTGGTCGACACGCATCTCTGGAAGCCTTGCATCAGGCATCACTGCATCAGGATACAGGAACCATTGAGTGGCTTGAGCAGCATCAGCTTAATGAACATACCCGCTTGATGGATAAGCTTCAGGTAGATACTGGCTGGGAACGTTCAGTCGAAACTGTACTGGGCGACAGCCTGCAGGCAGTGTGTCTGGATAGCCTTGATCCAGTGGCTGATGCGCTGGGTGCGTTAGAACAGGGATCTCTGGTTCTGTTGGAGGCAGGTACCAACCATCGGTATTCTCCTTCGTTAAGTGAGCTGCCACTGCTGACAGACAAAGTGATCAATGGTCAGGAAGCTCTGCCCCTGTTGGCAGGCATCTATGCCGCGGATTCACTGGAAGCAGCGCTTTCCCTTCGTTTAAAACTTCAGTCCGGTGAATCAATCATCACGCCGGATGGAATTTGGCTCTCTTCCGGCTGGCTGCGGGTTAACCGGGGTGTTGATAATAATACCGGTGTTCTGGAGCGCCAGAAGGAAATGGATGCTCTGGGTGAAAAGCTGGTCACTCTGGAAGAAAGCAGTCAGCTATTGAAAGAGCAGCTTGAGAGCGCAAGAGGAAAGCTTGAACAGCACGAGTCCCAGAGGGAACAGCTGCAGAAGCAACTTTCTGATTTAAATAGGAACCAAGGTGAGGTTCGGGCTGACCTTGGTGCTCGAAAGGTCAGGCTTGAACAGTTTTCAGAGCGTCGTCGACGCCTTGAACATGAGCTGCAGGAAGTCAGAGAGCAATATGAGCTTGAACAGGAAGTGATTGGTGAGTCCCGAATGCGCCTGCAGGAAGCGCTGGACCATATGGAAGAAGACATTGGCCGTCGGGAAGTGATGCAGGAGCAGCGCGAGAAGCTGCAAACCCGTCTTGAAGAGGTGCGTCATCAGGCTCGTTTTGATAAAGAGCGGGCTCATCAGCTGGCCCTTCGTCAACAGTCCATCAATACCCAGATTGGTTCTTTGAAGGCAGCGATTGAGCGTTTAAGCCAGCAGTCTACCAAGCTGCGGGAGCGACGGGAGTTTCTCAGGGAGTCCATGTCTGAATCCAATTCTCCAGAAGGTGACCTGCGGGAACAACTGGAGGAAATGCTGGCCAGACGCCTTGAGGAAGAAGAGACGATGCAGCAGGCGCGGATGGCGCTTGAAGAGGTGGAACAGCGAATTCGAGCCGGAGAGAAAGTTCGCCACAGTGCTGAGCAGCAGGCACAGAAAGTTCGGGAGAAGCTCGAAAAACTGAGGATGGACTGGCAGGGAATGCAGGTTCGACGGACGACACTGGCGGAGCAGTTAAAAGAAGATCAGTTTGACCTTGAAACCGTATTGGAAAATCTTCCTGATGATGCTTCAGAACAGGCGTGGGAGCACGATCTGGAGAAAATTGCGGCAAGAATTGAGCGGCTGGGTGCAATAAACCTGGCAGCTATTGAAGAGTATGAAACCCAGTCCGAGCGTAAGCGGTATCTGGATGCCCAGAATGATGACCTGGAGTCAGCTTTGAATACGCTGGAGAATGCCATTCGCAAGATTGACAAGGAAACCCGTCAGCGATTCAAAATAACGTTCGATAAAGTAAATTCTGGTTTGCAGGAGCTGTTTCCTCGAGTATTTGGTGGTGGTCAGGCCTATCTGGCGTTAACAGGGGACGACCTTCTGGATACCGGTGTGGCTATAATGGCTCAGCCTCCCGGAAAGAAAAACAGTACCATTCATCTGTTATCTGGCGGTGAAAAAGCACTAACGGCGATTGCTCTGGTATTTGCCATCTTCCAGTTGAACCCATCGCCTTTCTGTATGCTGGATGAGGTTGACGCACCTTTGGATGATGCTAACGTTGGCAGGTATGCCAAAATGGTTTCTGAGATGAGTGATAAAGTGCAGTTTGTTTATATTACTCATAATAAGATAGCCATGCAGGCGGCTAGCCAATTGGTGGGTGTGACCATGCATGAGCCTGGGGTATCAAGACCGGTATCGGTGGATATCGAACAGGCAGCAGCAATGGCGGAGTTATAAAAACCGGCCTTGCCGAGATTTGATAAGTGGATAAATAAGCTATAACTTTGGGTGTAAGTAGTCTATAAAACGCGTAAAACAGAAGAACATAGCTTAATTTGTTATTTTTTTATTGTAATATTGCAGCGTTGGTCGATTGCAGCGGCAATTAATTCAGATGTGATAAATGACGACGGTCTATGTTTTGACATAAATTGTTATCACAGGGAAACAGACTGCAATTCGGGCGTTGTTTCAAGGTCTATAGGACAGCAAGGACATGAGTTTGCGAGATTGGCTAATACTCATTGGGATATTGGTAATCGTCGGTGTACTGGCTGACGGTTATCGCAGGATGCGGCTGGCCAGAAAAAGGGCGTCAGAACTCAGCTTTGGTCTAGAAGAGGTCAAAGGTTATGATGATGACTTTTCCAGTGAGCTTCCTAACGGTGGGGCTCGCTCACGCCCGTCACATGAATCATTTTCCAGAAAAGATCAACCAAGGGAGCGTGTGGAGCCGGGCTTTTCAAGTACTGACTATGCAGAGGATTATGCTGAAGATGAGCAGGTATATCCTGAGTCATTAAGGCAGAGGCATCACCCAAAGTCCCCGAACGTAGAGCCGGAAGCTGAAGCGTACCCTGATGAACTTGTTGACACGCCTGAGTTTGCAGAAAAGGCTAAGCCTCAGCGAACTCTGGATCTTGATGAACCTGTACCGGTATTGAGGAATCTGGATGAATCTCATCAGTCTGGTAGAGCTAAACGTTTTTCACCATCTGAAAATGTTCTGCAAAGTGAAGGCTTTTCAAGAACTGAAGGTCCTGACCGATCAGTACGCTCACGTGAAGCTTCAAGGCTGAGTGCCGAGCCCGAAGAGTTTGTCAGTCGACCAAGGGTGGCGTCCAGCAAGGGGAAGGCACCGATTAAGGAGCGTGACGTTTCGGCCAGAGAGAGTTCGAACCCTCAGAAAGAACTCAATCTGGGAGGGCGAGAAAAAGCCGAGAAGTTAAAGGACCGTCCACCGGCCAGTGAAGTGATTGTCATCAATGTGCTGTCAAAAGGTGGTGGTATTTTTGCGGGTGAACAGCTGATGCAGTCCATGCTGTCGTCAGGCATGCGCTTTGGTGATATGTCGATCTTCCATCGATATGCGAATGCCGATGGTACCGGGAAAATTCTATTCAGTATGGCCAACGGTGTTAAGCCAGGAACCTTTACCATCGATAACCTGGAAGCCACCGAAACGCCAGCGTTGAGCCTGTTCATGAGTCTGCCGGGGCCAGAAAAACCCATGCAGGCATTTGCCCTGATGGAAGAGACAGCACGTCGTCTTGCCCTTGATCTGGGTGGAGAGCTGAAAGATGAACAGTTCAGCGTGATGACACAGCAAACCCTGGAACACTGTCGTCAGCGTATTCGTGAGTATGAGCGAAAGCAGCTGGCGAAACAGCCAGTGCATTGATATTCCTGCGGGCGGGCTTTAGCCATTCAGGGTGAAAGCCAGCAGCCTGATGTTTTCTTCAGCGGGTTCTCACATAGAGAACCCGCTTGCATTTGATAATCTCCATGAGCATGACTTCTTCAGATCTTCTTTCCCCTGAGCTAGCAGAGCAAGAGATACTTCAGCTGCGTCAGCAGATCAGTGAGCACAACTATCGATACTATGTTCTGGATGAGCCGGAAATTCCGGACAGCGAATACGATAAGCTGTTTATCCGGTTGAAATCGCTTGAATCTGAATACCCACAACTGATAACTGAAGATTCCCCTACGCAGCGGGTTGGTGGGGTCCCTTTAAAAGCGTTTGGCCAGATTCGCCATGAACTGCCAATGCTCTCTCTGGATAACGCTTTCGACGAAGAAGATCAGGCAGACTTTAATCGCCGGGTTAAAGAGCGTCTGGGCACCATTGAGGATATTGAATACGCCTGCGAACCCAAGCTCGATGGTATTGCTGTCAGCCTGTTATACGAAAATGGTCTTCTGGTCAGGGCGGCTACCCGTGGTGATGGCACTATCGGGGAAGATATTACCCAGAATATTCGTACGGTTGAGTCCATTCCACTAAAGCTGATGGGGGATGACTGGCCTGGGCGTCTTGAAGTCCGTGGAGAGGTGTATATGCCGAAAGCCGGTTTCGAGCAGTTAAACCGGCGGGCCAGTGCTAAAGGTGAGAAGACGTTTGTAAACACGAGAAATGCCGCTGCTGGCAGCTTGCGTCAACTGGATTCACGCATAACGGCCAAACGTCCACTGACGATCTATTGCTACAGTGCAGGCGTTGTGGATGGTGGAGTGCTGCCGGATACGCATGGTGAGATTCTTGCCTGCTTCAAAAAATGGGGATTACGGGTCAGCCCCGAATTAAAGGTCGTCAAAGGTGTTCAGGCCTGTGAAGACTACTATCAAGCCATGGCTGAAAAACGTGAGGGGCTTCCTTACGAGATTGACGGTATTGTTTATAAAGTTAACTCCATTGCCCAGCAGCAGGCTTTGGGATTTGTTGCCCGGGCGCCCCGCTGGGCCATCGCCCGTAAGTTCCCTGCACAGGAAGCAATCACTACGCTTAAGGATGTGGAGTTTCAGGTAGGAAGAACCGGTGCTATTACTCCGGTCGCCCGTTTGCAGCCTGTGTTTGTTGGAGGGGTGACGGTCAGTAATGCGACCCTGCACAACATGGATGAAATTGAACGCCTGGATATCAAAATAGGTGACAGTGTCGTTATCCTCCGGGCTGGTGACGTTATTCCCAAGGTGGACCGGGTTATCCATTCCATGCGCCCTGATGATGTCCGGGATATCAAGTTTCCTGATCGCTGCCCGGTGTGTGATTCTGAACTGGAACGGGAAGAAGCCATCTTGCGCTGTTCTGGCGGGCTGTTCTGTTCTGCTCAACGCAAAGAGGCCATTAAGCATTTTGCCTCCCGCAAGGCAATGGACATTGATGGCCTTGGGGATAAACTGGTTGAACAGCTGGTCGATCGTAAATTGATAGGAACGGTTGCTGATCTATTCAGCCTTTCTGCCCTGGAAGTTTCCGGCCTTGAACGTATGGGTAAAAAATCGGCTGAAAACCTGATCAATGCCCTTGATCAATCCAGAAAAACCACGCTCTCCCGTTTTATTTATTCTCTGGGTATCCGGGAAGTGGGCGAGGCAACCGCACAGGGGTTGGCAGGTCACTACCGAGATTTGAATAAGTTGATGGCTGCCTCCGTTGAAGATTTGCAAACCGTTGATGATGTTGGACCCATTGTCGCTGGTCATATTGAGAAGTTTTTCCGTCAGGAGCATAACCGTGAGGTGATTGATGCGCTTCTGGCGAAAGGCGTTGCCTGGGAAGCTGAATCTCCCGTTGTGGAAGAGGGTGATCAACCGCTTGCTGGTGAAATTTGGGTATTAACCGGAACTTTAAACGCAATGACCCGCGATGAAGGCAAAGCCATCCTGCAAAAGCTGGGCGCCAAAGTGACTGGCTCAGTTTCAGCAAAAACGTCAGCGCTGCTGGCTGGTGAAAAAGCCGGTTCAAAACTGGCCAAGGCAGAGAAGCTTGGAGTGCGCATCGTCACTGAAGATGATTTTATGCAGATGCGGCAGAAGTGGGGCGTGTAGTGCCTGCGGCAATTTGATTTGAGTTGAAGCCCGGAGTTCACAAAGTTCCGATAAATACTCCTGAACGTCGGAATTGATCAAGCGGAATAAAGCTTATCTTTTCTCTGTGTGCTTTGTGATCTCTGTGGCTGAAATTAGGAGGATGGCGGCTGAATGTCAAACCTGAGCCGAAAGCTGTTTGTTTTGATCGTGTCTGCAGTACTGGCAGGCTGTGCCACCAAGGCACCACCCGAGAAGCCCCACAATCTCTGTAGTGTCTTCAAAGAAAAACGTGGCTGGTACAAAGACGCCAAAAAATCCAACCAGCGCTGGGGGACGCCCATCCAGATCATGATGGCCATTATGTATCAGGAGTCATCCTATCGGCACGATGCTCAGCCTCCACGTCCATGGTTTCTTTTCATTCCATTACCCCGTGACTCTTCCGCCTACGGCTACCCTCAGGCTCAGGATGGTACCTGGGATCAGTATGTCAGAGAGGCGGGTGGCTTTTTCTCCAGCCGGAAAGATTTTGGCGACTCCATCGACTTTATTGGCTGGTATACCCATAAGTCCCGTAAGGTTAACGGGACTTCACTCTGGGCTGCGGATCAACAGTATCTGAATTACCATGAAGGCTGGTATGGTTACCGAAAGGGGACGCATAAGAAAAAGAAATGGTTGCTTAATACTGCCAGTAAAGTAAAGCGTCGAGCCAGTGATTATGGTGAACAACTTCGACGTTGTAACCTGTAAGCGTCGTGATCTGTAAAAGTTATTTCCGAGGTCGATAACATAACAGAAGCTTTCTCAAGTTAAACTTTCTCTTTTGGTCTAGTGCCAAGGTATTACATAGGGAATTGATGATGCCTTTGCGTACGCATTTTCTTCCACTCTTGCTTCTGTTTGCTTTGCAGCTGTTTCTGCATGGGTGCTCTGTTGTTTCTAAAGAGAACTTTGATTCCATAAGAAGCAGTCAGGATTGGTTAGTTGAGGCCAATCCTGAAGCTTTGGACGTTCTTCACTTCTGGTTTGAAGAGTGGGGCAGTGATATAGAACTTCGCGGAGCGGGCCGTTATAACGAGAAGTGGTTCCCCCATGGCCCAAATGGTGCGGCAGGTAGTCAGGAAGTTGATCGACTGATCCGAGAGAAGTTTCTTTCGGTTTTTGAGTCCGTTGTTTCAGGTAAACACGATTGGAATACTTATCGTAATCCTTTTGATAATCTGGCCTATATTATCTTGATTGATCAGTTCAGCCGAAATATGTTTCGGAATCAGGGACGAGCTTTCTATTATGATAGTTTGGCTCGGGATGCGGCGAAGGTTAATCTGGAAAAGCAGTTTTATGAGTACTACTTCACAGGCTATCAAAAGCTATTTGTCATTTTTCCCATGATGCATCATGAGCATCTTGCATCACAACAGATAGCGCTTAATTATCTCAAAGCATTGAATGAACACCCTGATCATCCGTATGAGTTCCTTAATGCGCTGAATAAAGGTTTTGAGCATTATCAGATGGTGTATATGTTCGGGCGCTTTCCGCATCGAAACCAGGCGAAGCAAAGAATGCCTACAGAGCTGGAGGATGCCTACCTTTCGAAGAAAGGCATCAAAGGGTTTATCGATGGTGCCAGGTGGTAGTAATCGTCGAAGGTCAGACTTCCTGCTCGATCAGGATTTGCTTCGCAACGTCTTTGTGCAGAATATTGGGTGTCTGGCTCTCCTGATCAAAAACGATCACCATCTCTCCCGATTTTAAGCGGGATAATACCTGTGCTACTCGCGTCGAGAGTGCTTCGTCATAGCCGTTATCCGTCCCTTCCCGACTGACAAACTCTTCGATCAGACTCTTAAGCGTTTCTGGCTCAATCATTTCATGGGGAATTATCATTGCCCATTACCTTCCTTTGTATTCTCATCCAGCTTAAGGGGCTCCAGCTCTTTCACCAGAAAGTGATGGTTCGTGTATTCCCAGACCACATTCAGATCCCATAAGGCGGTGCCATGGCGCCGCTCGGAGGTTTCCCTCAGATAGGCTGGTCTTGGATCCTGACCAAGCACCTGCTCGATCAGCAGAATCAGTTGTCTGCCGGTTCGTTGTTCATAACGCAGGCATTGATTCATGGCCTCATCGGTGAACTTCACTTCGGCCATTTGCATGGGTAAGGGAGCAAAGCCCCCCTTGGCATTAGGCAGTGCGTCGGCATAAGGCAGGTAGGGTTTGATATCTATAACCGGAGTACCATCAAGAAGGTCTACAGCCCCAAGGTGCAGTTTCAACTTGCCATTTCCTGATTCAATTTTACGCAGTTCAACCACGGACATGCCCATAGGATTGGGGCGATGTGTCGAGCGGGTAGCAAACACCCCCATGCGCTGTCGGCCACCCAGCCTTGGTGGACGTATGGTCGGACGCCAGCCTTCATTCATGGTTTTGTGGAAGATAAAATGGACCCAGATATGTGAAAAACCATCCAGACCACGTACCAGGTTTTCCTGGTTATAGGGTGGGATAAGTTCCAGTGTGGCTTCAGCAGCGGTGACAATACCGGGCTGGCGGGGGATTCCAAATTTCTGGCGGTAGCAGGACCGAATAACACCGATCTGTTCAAACTGGAATGACTGAGTGGTAGCTTCTTTCACGGTGAGTCTGGCAAGTTATAGGGCTGGATATAATGACGCCAGGTAGTGCTATTGGCAATAATGTTGTGTAACCACAAAGGCATATATGGTTCGCCCCGTTTTGCAAGAGCCTGTTTTACTGATTGGTAAACAAAGATAACTGCCCACATATATCCGGCCTGTTAACGGTGCTGTTGTGATGCAGCCCCTGGCCCTGATGGGAATCCGCACAACCTGTCCTTAATCACAGAGTCGACTTCAAAGAGTCGGGCCTTCGTTCAGGTTTCAGGTTGTCGGTTTTTACCTGTTTGCCATCAATAACTCATTCTCTTCGCAATCGTGGGCAACACATGTTGCCTCAGTGTTTGTGTTTCCGTTAACGCCTGACCTTTATCAGGATCAGGCCGCTTTATAAGCTTCCCGTCGGGTCATCACCACCCAGGCAATACGGGCAATTTTATTGGCCAGCCCGACTGCAGCAATGTTCTGATGACTC
>OODV01000251.1 GCA_900299555.1 uncultured Endozoicomonas sp. | reverse complement strand
GGCTTTCGTTTCCTGAAAAGCCCGGACTTTCTGGTCTCTTCACTCTATCTGAAGAAACCGGAGCGCATTGAAGCGCTGTTGATGGTGATGACACTCTGCCTGATGGTCTATGCTGCTATCCAGCACAGAATAAGGTACGAACTGAAAAAGCGGAGTCGTGTGTTTCCAAACCAGAAAAAGAAGCCCTGCCAGAATCCAACAGCAAGATGGGTCTTCTTCTGCTTTCAGGGGATTAATGTATTAACGGTCAATAATCAGGAACAGCATGTGGTCGGTTTGAAGGAAAAGCAGTGGACGATCATCCAAATTTTAGGCATTTCTTACGAATCGGTTTATTCCTGATAGGGGTGGTGAAAGACAGTTCTAAGATAGCGAAAAGGTTTTTCTGATCTGTAATCCATTGAAGTAAACGCCTGTCATCATCTTCTATGATCAAACGAAGGCACTCCAGCTGGATACTGGGAAGGCTGCCTTCGCTCTTTGTCAAATACCGTTGAATTGCTGTTTCCTGTCTTACAGAGAGGTTACTCAGGGAGCGGTTTTTTTGGTGCCCCCGAACAGTGAAAGCTGTCCTTGACACATAAGTCTCAACAGGCGGTTGCTCTTTTTGTTTGCCATGATGCCCAATGTCTGTAGTGGCTGTCAGATTAGATTGGTTAGGCCATCGAACCATAAAATTCCTGTTTTAATTATTGTATATCAGCGATCATTATGGCCAAGGTCTCTCTCCGGATCCATGAGATTCCTCACTTTCTGCTTAATTTCCTTGGGCTGTGGGAACCCTCCATCCTTTTTCCTTTCCCAGATATCTTCACCATTTAGTTTAATAATAAAGATACCACCAGTTCCTGGTTTTAGCCGTACTTCCCCTATATCTGTGGTAAAAGTGCTTAGTAACTCCTGCGCCAGCCAGGCAGAACGTAATAACCATTGGCATTGACTGCAGTACTCAATCTCGATGATGGGTTTATCACTCATTATCCGCTCACAGAACTTTTTTGTACTTATGCATCATTAAGGATGGCTGCTATCTTGATTGATGAAACCATCCTGTACAATGAATGTTTTATAAAACCATTATATTCTCCGGTGGTAAAAGTGGATAGGTCTTAGCGAAAAGCGAAGCGAAGTTGGCAAAGTCAATAGTTCACTCTTTTCCTGTGTAAATCATTGCTATTCAGCAGAGTGAAGGCTCCGGTTTTTCTGCGGAAATCGACTTCTAGCTTATCTGGGCAGCCCAGATAAGTATGTGTTCTATGTACGGGACAAAAAGCACAAGTCTAGAAATTGTGAGGGACAGTAGAGTATGAGCTGACGCCTTCTTTCAGTAACCTGTATGGTCTCTAACCTCCGTACAGTTTTCCGTTACCACTGATGGAAGAAGTCAGCTCACTGGCCAGGAAGCTTAAGCATCATCGCCACTGCATCAAGCACGAATTACCTTTATTGCACAGTTCATACTGGCCCTGATCCGCTCCCGATCCACTAACCTGTACCGCGTTGCTGAAGAGTTCCAGACGACAGCAGATAGTGAATCCAGTCATCGAAGAATCAAACGGTTCTTTGCTGATTATGAGTACAGCTATGAACAGCCAGGCCAATTGATACTCGCCTGTCTGGAGATCGACCGCTTTACTCTATGCATGGACAGGAGCAACTGGAAACACGGCTCGAAAGACGTCAACTATCTTGTGATTTCGTATGACGGGGAAACTCTATTCCCGTTGTCTCGGAGTGCCTTGATAAGAACGACGGCAACTCTAATAGCAAGGAGCGGATTGCTCTCATGAAGCGTGTGTTAAAGCTGATTCCTGCTGATCAAATTGATAGTTCGCTCGCGGATCGTGAATTCATTGGACATGGCTGGTTTGAGTGGCTGGATCAACTTAATCTACGATGCAGGCTCCGAGTCAAAGAGAGCTTTCCTGTAGAACACCACGGAACCAATATTGCCATTGGTCAACTGTGTTGGGGTGTAATGCTAAACCAGACGGTCACATGGTATACCAGAAAGAAAGTCTCAGGTGTGCCGCTTTATATTTCTGCCCACCGCTCACTCAAAGGACTTCTGATCGTTGTGGCTACCTCAAAGCCAGAAACCATGATCACTGATTATTCCGGGCGCTGGGGTATCGAGACGCTATTCGGGTGTTTAAAGTCCCGAGGGTTTGATCTGGAGTCAACACATATGACTCAGCACGACCGAATGGATAAGCTTCCTGGGCTTTTGACTCTAGCTTTTACCTGGTGCCTGATAGTTCGGCACTGGAAGCATGGAAAGGCAACTTTCCTGCCATTGAACAAACACTTCCGACCAGCCAAGAGCCTATTCAGGCTGGGGCTGGATATACTCAGGCGAGTGTTGAAAAATCGTTGTGCCAGTGGTGATGCCGTTACTTTTGAAGGCTTATTGAATATTTTGTCCCCTACATAGGCTTGGCTGACATAAATAGAGTTGTGAAGGGAGGAACTTTTATAAGAAGGTGTGGTCTTAAGCTGTAATTCAATAATCAATAATCAATAATCAATAATCAATAATCAATAATCAATAATCAATAATCAATAATCAATAATCAATAATCAATAATCAATAATCAATAATCAATTCACTATAAGTTACAATGGGAGTCAAATTCCCGCGCCACCAAATCTTATTTATTCTGATACAGACACACACTTAAGAAATAATTATTGTGCTGTTGCCAATATTTCAGCTCACTCAAATCACAAAACTTGTAGTCAGCCAACTTGGTGATGTATCAAAACTGTTGATAATGGTTTCGGGAGATAAACTCCCCGATAACCTTATCATGAATGTCTATTGATCTTG
>OODV01000558.1 GCA_900299555.1 uncultured Endozoicomonas sp. | reverse complement strand
GGGAAAGAGATCTGGAAGGAAAAGTTCATAGCCTGAATTTGACCTGACAGACACCCTCTTGAAAATCGGTAACTGTCAGGTCAGGTCAGGTCAGGTCTGAACTTCTACATGTCAGCCTATATCGCTTTTCTTCACCTCGCATACTGATCTTCAAAAAATCCTCCTGAACAAGGTGATTAAGCTTGTCCTGTATTGGGATATCCGTATTCAGGCGTCTCTTTATTGACTGCAATGTACAATAGCCTTCATGAACTGCCAGCTGTATCGCCATTTCAATCAGTGTAAGACAATCGCCGTATTTATGAACTGCTTTCATGCACAGATTAACCAGTGCTTCTTCAATCGGTGTGTCAATTTTATCAATGTCAGAAAAGGATACATCGACTACTTTGCCTTCTTCCATTCCAATCATTGCTCCATGATAAACCGAAGACAACCGTTCCCGTTTGCAGAAGTGTTCACCGTCTGAAATGAAATAGGACGAGCGGGATAATATGTGGCGAGTTTCAGAAGGGGTAAACCCAACCGTATCGGCAAGGTACTCAGGAGAGAATGGGCCAGTGATATGTTGGGCAACCCCATGAACCATCAGGGAATCCACACGGCAGGATTTATGTTTTCTTCGGATCTTTTTCATGGAATTGAAAGAAAAATAACATTCCATAGCTACCTCCGATTCATTTTAAACCAAAACTATCGTCTCATTTTAACTATCAAGAGTGAGCACGGAGCATGTAAAAACTTCGCTTTATTTGAGTAAATGCCATCGTATGCGAGCACCGATTGCGTTCGGAACTTTTCTGTATGTTGAGGAGCAGCCGTAACCACCAGAATGAACCCATGTCCATAAACATCTATCCACAGGACAAGGGATTTCATGAAAGGGATTCATATCTTTAAGCCAGGGAAGCAGACCAGCAGCCAGGGCATCACGCTGGAGTTCAGTGACGACACCCTGAAAGCGACAGTGGATGCCTACAGCCCCGAGCTGCACGAAGCCCCTATCGTGATCGGCCACCCGAAAGACAACGGACCAGCCTGGGGCTGGGTAAATGGCCTTGAATATAACGACGACGGCCTGGTGGCGAAACCGCAGCAGGTCGATCCCCAGTTTGAAGCAATGGTGCAGGCAGGCCGGTTTAAAAAAGTCAGCGCCAGTTTTTACGCCCCCGACAGCGCCAGCAACCCCGTCCCCGGTGTTTACTACCTGCGCCATGTCGGTTTTTTAGGCGCGCAGCCCCCTGCCGTTAAGGGCTTAAAGGACGTGGAATTTACCGAAGACGATGACGTGATCGAATTTTCCGCCCCTTGGGACTCTTTCTACAACACAGGCAACATTGCTGGCCTGTTCCGCAAGTTACGTGAATTTCTGATCGACAAGTTCAGCAAGGAAGAGGCCGACAACATACTGCCCACCTGGTCAATTGAAGACCTTGAAGACAGTGCCCGCCGAGCGATGAACGAAGACAGCAACACGCCGTCGCCTGCCTTTTCAGAACCCAACTCACCATCACAGCAGCCCCCTGAAGGAACCGCCATGACCGAAGAAGAACTGAAGCAGCTGAAAGCTGACCTGGAAGCGAAAGAGCAAGCCCTGAAAGACCGAGAAGCCTCTTTTTCAGAGAAAGAGACCGCCATCAAAGCCAGCGAAGCGGCACTGAAGAAGCAGGCCATCGCCAGCGACCTGGATGAGTTGGTAAAGGCAGGTAAGGTGCTGCCCGCCCAGAAATCGCAGCTGGCAGAGTTCATGGTCAGCCTCGACAGCGAGAAAGACGTGCTGGAATTCGGTGAAGGCGAACAGAAAAAGAGCTTCAGTCAGCAGGCCTTTATGAAGGCGTTCCTGGGCAAGCTACCCAAGGCGGTGGACTTTAAAGAACACGCTGCAGACGACCAGGAGATGCCACCGGAAAACAGCAACGAACTGGCGCAGAAAGCCCTGGAGTATCAGGAAGAACAGCGCAAAAAAGGCAGAACCGTCAGTATCACCCAGGCGGTCAATGCGGTTCAAAAAGGAACTGCCAAGAGCTGATAGAGAGAAGGACTAAGCCATGAGAAACGATGGACTCATTAAAACCTTTTACGCCGACGGCGCACTGGAAGGTCGCAAGCTGGTGACCTTTGGAACCGGCAAGCTGAAAGTCAAACAGGCGACAGCAGCAACGGACGCCCTGATCGGTGTCACCACCCAGATCGGCAGCGAGAGCAATGGCCGGGTGGACGTGATTTTTTCCGGTATTA
>OODV01000073.1 GCA_900299555.1 uncultured Endozoicomonas sp. | reverse complement strand
CGTTGTAGAGATAATCCAGCTGAAAGGTCTTGTTGCAACTTCGGCATAGGAACCTTTGGAGCCCTGATCTGGCCTTTCCATTTCTGACAATATCATCAGGTTTACGACAGTGAATACAGACAACTTCAATAAAAGCCATGACAGTACAGAACAAAAGACTGGCATAGTAGCAGACTTCAGTTTAATTAATAGTCATCAACTCTTCTGAACCTTCACCAATATATCTATACCTACCTCAGCCCAAACTAAACCTGAAGGTAGAGCAAGCAGAAATATATCAGAGCCTATTCCCAGCAGTGGATCTGAACCTAAAACTTTACAGACAGCAACTCCAGCCCAAAAAAATAAGAACCACTTTCACCATGCATCTCTGATAAATAAAACGTCAGGTACGAGGCTGCCCTTTTTAACAAGCTTGATGCATCTCGAGCATGCGAGCTAAAAAATCATCGTTGCACTATATACTACGACCAGCTTTTGGATGCATGTTCAGACATTGGTATTTGCATATGCAAGGATGACTACCCTACTGCATTAACAACGATGGGCCTTATTGTAGATCCTAAAACAAGAGACATTCGAAGTTCAGGCAGGTAATGCAGTTAAATTTTCACCATGTTTTACTACAAAACAAACTTGAAAATCAATGTAACTGCAAATTATCTAAAGGTTACCACCAAGAATAATAAATTTCGGAGAGTACACCATGATCGATCAAGGATCGGTTAGCTTGATTGGGGCGACCAAATTGCCTTCTGATACAAGCTACCCATTAACTAATTTAAACACCAATCAAAAAACGAATTGGTTTAATCACTGTATATCTGTAGTCACTGATGTGGTGAGTAAGATAGGCAGGGCTATTGCCTATGCCATTAAGTCTCTAGCTACTTTTCTTATTTATGCAAGTGTGACACCTTATAAATATATTTATCAATGTTTGACCTATCCTTTTAGCAGTAACAAGACTCCTTCTGATATATGCCAGACAACAACATCAGATACTGTATCCAGAGAGACGGATACATTACTACCGGAAGCAACTGAGGCGCTTTACCAACAGGCTCACCTGGCAGGTGTACAAAAACTCCATACCGTTACCTCAGGTGCTAATAAACTGGAAAGGTTTCTTAAACATCAAAACAGCCATTGCCCATATTCGTATGGAAGAAGCACTTTTCATCAAGCTCTTATTGAGTTGCAAAATGGAAAAAAACAAGGTCACTGGTGCTGGTATATCTTCCCTCAGGTTGCAGGACTTGGGATTAACCCGAGTCAGGCCTGTCTGGATTTCGAGATTAAAAGCTTGCATGAAGCTCAGGAGTATTGGTCACACCCAACACTACAGGCCAGGTTGCTTGCATGCTGTAATGCTGTAAATCAGCATGCAGGGCGATCAATTGAAGGTATCCTTGGCGGTGGGAGAATGGGAGATGTTGACGCATTGAAGCTTCACGCCTGCGCTACGTTATTTTATCAAGTGAGTGGCGGACACGCTGCCTTCCAACAGATTTTGCAAAACTTCTATTACAATTTGCCACACCAGCAAACTCTTCAGGTTCTCTCAAGGGAGAATCCCCTGAATTCAAACTGGCCCCATGGAGGAGGGTAACCCCCCTGCCTACGTTTACTTCTTATAACAAGAATTGCAGATATCTGACCATTTGAACCCTTTTGACTATTTCGTTAACATGCCCTTTTACTAAAATAAGGTCGCCATATTCGCAGATCAGTGGAGTGCTTCCTCAAGAAGCCTGTCCGGAAATATTACAAGACAGGTTTCTGATGAAAGCCAGAAGTTCTAATTTTTCTGGTACCTCTGATCTCTTACTGGAATTGTGGCCGGAGAGTCATTTTTAATGATCAAGGTAATCTATCCTGGTACTTTTGACCCTATCACCAAGGGCCACATGGATCTTGTTGAAAGAGCGGCTAAGCTGTTTGATATAATCGTCATTGCCGTTGCGGAAAGTCCAAAGAAGAAACCCCTGTTTGACCTTGAAACTCGAGTAGGTCTCGCCAAAGAGTCAACAGCTCATCTGCCTAATGTTCAGGTTACGGGGTTCAGTTCACTTCTGGCTCGTTTTGTAGAAGAGCAGCAGGCACATGTCATTCTCAGAGGGCTCAGGGCAGTTTCCGACTTTGAGTACGAATTCCAGATGGCCAATATGAATCGGGTATTGGCACCGAAAGTAGAAAGCCTCTTTCTTACACCTGCAGAGCAATACTCTTATATTTCTTCTACACTGGTTCGGGAAATTGCATCCTTGGGTGGTGATATATCCAAGTTTGTTGCTCCCTGCGTGCAGAAAGCACTGACTGAAAAATTCAACGGAAACTGAGACACTGCCCGCCTGAACATATGATAAGCGCCTGAATCAGACTTACACATCTTCTTCAGGCGGGAGCTGAAAACCAAAGGTCACCTATGGCTTTAATGATTACTGACGATTGCATTAACTGTGACGTCTGCGAACCCGAATGCCCAAACAGTGCTATCTCACCGGGGGAAGAAATTTACGAGATTGATCCTCTGCTTTGCACGGAGTGTGTGGGTCATTACGACGAACCTCAGTGTCAGCAAGTTTGTCCTGTTGATTGTATTCCGAAAAATCCGGACTGCGAGGAGACAGACGAGGAGCTGATGGACAAATATCTTATTATTACCGCAGCTTGAAGGTTAGTCGCAAAAGCAACACTTACTTTTGCGACACATTTACCTCAGGCAACCAAGCTATCTATTCTCAGCCCAGCATCATTAATTGCCTGTTCTTTAGTGTCATCTCCCATATTGAGCCCTTCGGCATAAACAAACTCAACATCCGTAATACCAATAAAACCAAGGAAATGGCGGACCATAGCCGTTTGAGTATCGTACTCGGTACCCGCATATTGTCCTCCACGGGCAGCCATAATATAAGCTTTCTTACCTTGAAGAAGGCCAACAGGACCCTGTTCGGTATATTTAAAAGTGATACCGGCTCTGGCAATAAAATCAAACCAGGATTTCATAACCGAGGGTAAGCTGAAGTTGTACATAGGCAGGCCAATCACTAAAATATCTGCAACCTTCACTTCCTCTATTAACTGATCAGAAAGAGCGGTCATTTCGATTTGCCTGCCATTTTTCTGATCATCCGAAAAACCAAAACCCATCACGATTTCTGCATCCAGATGAGGTATGGGCTGATTGGCCAAATCTCTCACAGTATGAAGAGTATCCGGATTTGATTTCAAAAAGCGTTCGACAAATTTCCGGGTTAGCTGAGAAGACTGCCCATTTTCACTAAACAGGCTGCTGTTGATCTGTAGTAATTTAACCATGCTTAATACCTCTTTAAATATCTGTTTTTATATCCTATATTTTCAATTTACTATCGAATTTACCGAATAAAAAGCTCAAAATATCGCACAAAACCATCGATTTTATCGATCAATAGGATTTTACCCAATGTCACGAGCAACTCTTGATCAGTGGCGCATGCTGCAGGCTGTAGTTGAACATGGTGGGTTTGCCCAGGCATCCGAAGCCATTTTCAAAAGCCAGTCCACTATCAGCTATACCATCAGTAAGCTACAGCATCAGCTGGGTATCGAGCTGCTGGAAATAAAAGGGAGAAAGGCAGTTTTGACAGAGGCCGGCCAAGTCATGCTCAGACGCTCTCAAACAATTCTGAAAGAAGCAGAAGCCCTGGAAAAAGTAGCAATGAGTCTGTCTGAGGGCTGGGAGGGAACACTAACCCTTGCTGTTGATGTTATCTTTCCCAACTCATTACTAATTAAAGCATTGGAACTTTTCTCGCCTATATCAAGACATACACGCCTTGAGCTTGTAGAGTCTGTCTTGTCAGGCACTACTGATATGCTGGTCAGCGGGAAAGCCGATATTGTCATTACCGGTATCGTGCCTCAGGGCTTTCTTGGTGAGCCTTTGATTTCTATCAATTTTTCCCCTGTAGCCCACATTGATCACCCCCTTGCTCAAATAGACCAAATAATCAATGACAGCGAGCTTAAGCAACATCGTCAAATTGTTATACGTGATTCAGGAATAAAAAGGGAAGCTGATGCAGGCTGGCTTGGATCAGAAGAGCGATGGACAGTCAGCCACATCAGCTCTTCCATAAGGCTGGTCAAACAAGGACTTGGATTTGCATGGTTACCTACGCACCATATCCAGCAAGAACTTGAAGAGGGTACTATCAAGGCATTGAGTGTCAGACCTAACAATATCCGCAATGTTCCGCTCTACCTAGTATACCCAGATTCCAATAGTACAGGACCCGCAGCCCGAAAATTAGCTGCCATTCTCAAGGAATGCTGCCAAGTTGATATCATGGGCTCTAGTTGAGGCGAACAAGGTCCAAAAATTGTCCATCATCTCCATAGGTAATTTGAAACCGCCCATAAATCCCCTCTCTGGTGACAAATTTCAGCATTATGTCGTAAGGGATGCTCATGGTCTGTCCTGATTCGGTGCGAACTCTCACTGAATGCTTCTTTCCTTTGTAGAATTCCAGAACCTGTTCAGAATTAAGTTTTACTGAAAAAACTGCCTTATGCATCGTTCAAACCTTTGTGTTTCTTATTCAGTATTAATGTTAAAAGAAGGCTACTTTCAGTTTAGCAACCTTCTCCCACAAGGGTTATGGAACAACACTAAATTACGGTTAATAATAAAAATATATATTTCTGGTGAATTTGGCGACCTGTTAATTAAATGGACCATCTCAACCAAAGGAGTAGCCATTTTTATAACTCTGGACTTTTTCACCCACTTTATAGCCAATAAACGTGAAAATCAGTACTGGCAAACTCCCCAGTAAGGTTGCTGACAGCCATGGAGCCAGAACCAGCCCTCCATAGAGGCTGGCAAAATACGCTATAGGGACAGCAACCATAAATCCTGCCAGCCCCCAGAAAAGGCAACGGGTATATCGCTTTGAGCAAAGAGGGGTAATCACAGCTAACCCACTGATTAAGCCCAGAGGAATAAAATTATAGAGTTCATGAACTGTGAGATGACCGACTTCACCCAGTGCAAGGTAACTGGACATAATGTATGTAAAGGGCCAGAAAGCTAATAATAAAATAAAAATAAGGATACTTTTTAGACTTGTCATAACCTTTCTCTAACTCTGACCATTGAGCCACTCGATCTGCGAGAGAGCTTATCGATGAATCAGAGTGTTATTCACTGTAAAAATGACGGGGATTTTACACCAGGAAAATTTCTCACCAACTGTACTGAAATCAATAAACAGGCGACTTATAGATACAAAAATACGTTTCCAGTTAACTTAGGGGCCGTTAGCATTTTTCTTAGCCACAGAGCCTCAAAACGTAAACAGCCCATAGGGGAGCGCCTGCACAGAAGTAAGTGGGCACTTGTTTGACAATAGAAACTCATAGCAGAGGGTACAATAGAAAAAAGAGGCGGTTGGATCAGTGTAGAACCGGATGCCTGTGTATAGCAGGCATCCAAGAATGGCTGAAGTCCGTTACAGCCAGAATATATGAACCAATTACTGACCCGGAGATGGAGGCATCATCCCTTCAGGAAAATCCATATTGTTAGGGATCTGCATTTGCTGCATAACCTGGTTAATGGACTCTCGAATACTGTCAATCATGGCCTTATAGCCGACATCAAACCCACGATAAAAGGCAAGTTCTGTATTTTTCAGTTCTCCCGATGGCTGAACGATCGCTGGCTGTTTACCTTCAGGGTTTTCACCGCCAAAAAATGCTTCCATAGAAGTGGGTACTGTCAAAGCAACACGACCACCAGTCATATACCCATCAATAAAGCGCCCCTTAACAAAAGGATTGCTTTCGCTGCCTACCCCACTGGAACGGTAAGCATCAGCTGCTTCACACCAGCGATCCTTATACTCACTGGCCAAATCAGCAGAGCCGCAGTTGTAATCAAATATCCCCATGGCACTTGTAATGGCAACATAGCCATCACGATAGCCCATATCATAGGGCAGCTCAGACTGGCTATTGATATCAAAAAGACTTAACCGGCTATCTTCAGCCTGACTCGCTTGGACATAGCCTTCACGGAACCCTTTGAGATAAACCAAAAAATCATCAGAGCCGGGGAACAGGCCTCGCTTTTCAGACTGCTCTTTCGCTTCACACCAGGTCTGCTCCAAAACGCTTGTTTTGCCAATATTGTTACAGGTATAGGATTCAGCCCCTTTATCTGCGCTGGATATATCTTCATAAACAACCGTTGTGACCTCTGGGCATTCAGGTGCTTTATTACAGCCCTGCAGCATGATCAAGATGGCAAACACTGGCAATACTGCCGCCAGAAAATACTTCCGCATTTAATTCCTCCTTTCCATAAACTGATGAACTTGTTATTCAGTACAGTTTTGACGGGAAGGAATAAATATAGTTCAGTTTTTTTTCAGATTCCGGAAGGAATAGCTTGAATTAATTAATAGACTTTCAAAACATATGGTTTCCAAGTATTTATTTCATACACAATATAATCAACACCCGCTTAGTGAGCACATATACATAAACCATCAAATATCTGGTAATAACAAGAAGATTTACTAGCAGATAGAGTATTGTGAACAGGGCTGTTTCAAACTCACTAATAAAACCATAGTACACTAACGACTGGCCACACTTCCTGAAGGCACGTAAGGTTCAGGGTACGGTGCAAACGCAGCTCTATCCCTTGCACAAAGGTAGTCCCAGTCATCAGGTAATGACTGCTCAAGAAGCACCAGCCACTGGTCCAGCGAACAGTGTCCAACACAGCCAGGAACCGAAAAAGGCTCATGATTGAGTGAAAGCGCTATTTCAGGCCGTCCCTCATTCCAATTCAACTGGACACCAAAATGGGTGGCATAATCAACGATTCTATCTGAAGGGGCTCCCAGCATCGTCATAATTGCCAGCAAATTACTATCGCTGGCTGAGTAGAGACTCCATCGCTGACAGGAATTACAACTCCCCTGATCTGCCAGGCATTTTTGTACACGTTTGAAGTCTCTGATCATGGCTTTTGCCAAAGGAGCACCAATCAACTGGGCAATCTCATAATTGGCAATAATTCGACTGACCACCCAGTTCAGCAATTCCTCCAGCTCAATAGCCTCCTGAATTGTGACCCCTTTTGGCATGGGCCGACGATGCATCCGATGTATGGAGATTTGATCAATTAGGGGAATCAGCGAATAAAGGTCTCCAGCACCACTACCTTCGCTAAGTTCAAACCAGGAAGACAGCTGATCACGGTATTGCTCTTTTTTCCTTAACCAGTCAGCACTTTTCTCAAGAGCCTGCACTCGGTGTAAATATCCCGGGCATAACCGTTGTGCAGAAAACAAATCATCACTGGCCAGAGGAGAGGCATAAACCGGTGGCACTTGAATTCCTCCTGGCAAGCCAGTATGTATGGGCTGCCCCGGATAAACACCCTGAAGCAGTGCACTGGCACTTTGAATCGTGCGATCCAGACCTTTGGCATAATGCTGACTGATTTTGGGTGACCAGGAATCTGGTAGCGATTCAGAGAAATAATGCTGTCGAATTTTCTTTCCCAATAGATACTCCTGCTCAAGCCCTCCTGCGGTTAATTGCCCTGGCCCCATAGGCCAGTATTGAGCCATATCTCCGAGGTCCCTTGGAGAGCGATCACCGTGTCTGACAAGGCTGATCAGATAGTCAACAGGTGTTTCCATTTCAAACCCGACACCAGTGGCATCAACACCAACAGACAGGAAACACATAGCAAATACGGTGTGAAAGATCAGAAATAACTTTTTAAAGCCAGACTCGGGTAGACTGCAAATGTAGAAGCAGCCACTTGTCCTGCCATGCATAAGATATGACTTGAGAGAGTTATTAAAATAGTCAAAAGCCATAACCTTTTTTAGACAGTGCCCAAGAAGAGTCTGAAGTTTCATATCCTGCCTGCTTGATAATCACATCCAGCAGTCAGGATAGAAAAAAATTGAAGGGCTGGTTGTAGAATTAACGAATAAACTCAGGAATATCGACTGATAATCCAGCCGCATGCTCAACCATAATATCCTTAATCAAGGGTAACTGATTGGTCAACTTCAGGCCGGCATTTCTCATCCATCGAATATTAATATTATTGGCACCAAACAGATTCTGAAACCCAGTCATAGCAGCCATCATAGACGAATTATGACCTCTGCGCCGACGCTGATAACGGTCAAGTATATAAGATGCCCAAAAATCATCTCCCCGACCGGCAGCTCTTACCAGCTCTTCAGTAAGCACAGCAACATCCATAAAGCCCAGGTTAACCCCCTGTCCAGCCAGAGGGTGAATGGTATGAGCCGCGTCACCTACCAGAACAACACCTTGGCGATGGTATTGGCGGGCATGAAGCTGACACAGGGGAAACCGAAACCGCTTGTCAGCCTTCAGGATTTGTCCAGCCCGACTTTCAAAAGCTCTCTGCAGCTCGTGGCAAAAAGCCTCGTCACTCAGGGCCTCTATTCGATCTGCCTCGGCTGGCAGAAGAGACCAGACAATCGAGCAATAGTGCCGTCCATCCCGCCCCTGAAGAGGTAGAAATGCCAATGGACCAGAGTCCAGAAAAACCTGCCGTGCCGTATGATGGTGACAGAACTCGGTCTCAACTGTCGTTACCAGAGCGTGGTGACTATAATCTTTCTGATTCGATGGAATGCCTGACAATTGTCGTAAACGTGAACCCGCTCCATCCGCAGCTACCAGAAGAGGGGCATGAAGCACTTCACCACTTTGGAGAATGACTTCTCCTCCTTGACCGGAAAGCTTGTATTCAAGCTGAGAATGTTCATCAAAGCATTGAACGGCCGAACCGGCCAGCTCTTGTAAAAGGGCATTTCGAATAACGTCATTTTCAACAATGTAGCCAAGATTTTTTTGCGGCAGAGATTTGGAGTCAAACTCAACTTGCCCTGTCCCCTCACCGTCCCAGACGGTCATATGAGAATATGGACACACACGCTGAGCTACCATGCCCTCCCAGACACCCAGGTATTTGAACAGCTTTACCGATGCTTCCGTCAAAGCACTGACTCTCGGCTGCCATGGATCCTGCATTGAGAACGGACGAGCCTGCAACGTCTGCTGCTCAACCAGTACCACCTGCATACCAGATCGATCAAGAGCCAGAGCCAGAGAGGCTCCCACCATACCTCCACCGACAATAATGACGTCAATTGTCTGCATTTCTGATCCCTGTCTACCAGGTTCATGAGCGGCTCTTTCCGCTCATAGCTGTTTTATAGCCCCATTGCCTTACGGGTAAACCTTGATTTTACCGGGTGACAATAGTCAAACGTCACCAGACCCAGGTTACGAGCCAGAGTCGACATACTGTCGGTACGAGAGAAGAGGTTTACCAGACCATCACAAAAACGACTGGTCACACTCTGATCCCTCAGCTGCTGTTGCCAATATTCCTGTAATCGGCCAAGTTCTCCTACTGGAATCTTTCGTTCAAGGGAAATCGAGATATTCTCTGCCAGTGCGACGGTATCACGGATAGAGAGGTTATAACCCTGACCCGCTACCGGGTGTATTGCATGGGCAGCATTACCCAGGATAACCAGTCCCGGCCTTACCTGTTCTTTGGCTATTCGCATGGTTAGTGGGTACCGGTCCCGCTTACCCACCGCCAGAAAACGCCCAGCCCGATAGCCAAATCGCTTTTGCAGTAATGCCAGAAAAGAATCGTCCGCAAGGCTATCAATGTGGTCAATTTCTTCATCCGACACCGTCCACACCAGTCCCATTCGATGTTCAAACTGGCTGTCAGCCGTTAAGGGCAGGAGTGCCATCGGACCTTTACCAGCAAAGCGTTCCCATGCCATACCATTGTGAGGACGATCAAGAGCAATATTGGCTATCACTCCATGTTGATGGTAATCACGCTGTTCAAGGCCAATTCCCAGCTGATCCATCAAACCTGACCGACCACCATCAGCAAGCACAACCAGTGATGCTGTCACCGCTGAATTCCCCAACTGAACCTTCATTCCCCCCGCAACAGGACTCAAGCTTTCCACTATGTCCGGGCTGAATATCGTCACAGCGCTCCGCGTCTGGAAATCTCTCAACCGATTCAAAAGAACATCACCCAACACATGATTCTTGACGACATATCCCAGCGCAGGAACACCTTCGTCAGAGGCTTGCAAGCGGGAAACCCCGAAGCTGCCTTTATCAGAAACATGAACATCGGTAATCGCTGCAGCCTGAGCAATAAGGTCTGGCCATAATCCAAGCTGTTCATAGGTACAACAGGTTCCCCATGACAAGGCAGAGGCACGGGCATCAAAGCTCGGAGGAATATCTCTTGGCTGACTCAGGTCATGGGTTTCCACAAGAGCCAGCCTTAACCCCTGATCCGTCACTACCTTTTCCAACGCACAGGCCAGACTGGCACCCACCAGTCCAGCACCAATAATCAGAACATCGAAGTCCATACTATCTGCAGAATTATCCATGCCTCAGTCACCATCTATACGCAGCTGGAGCTATACGTTAAATCACCTTAATGAAGTGTTTGGGGTGATTCTCTTTTACCTGAACCCTCCAAATTACTGGAAGAGCCTTTATCATCCTGAGGTTCGGGCTGACACACTTCTGCATATACATTCAACCAGGCCAGGCGCACAAATTCAGCAACTTCAATATACAGTTTTTCAGATTCTTCATTCTCTTCAGCCGTTTCAATCAGGCTGATCTCAGCAAAATCACGGAGTACTTCTTCAACCATTTCACTGACCTGCCGCTTCTCCAGCCCCTGGCCAAAACCCGAGATAAATGACTGACACCATACACCCAATGACTCAGTCCTGAGCCCCAATGCCTCGTCATCATCAGGAAGAAGCATGGTTGCGGACAGACTACCAGACTCAAGCTCATTCAGAGTATGCAAAAATAACTGAATTAATATCTGCTCTGTTGATTCATCAAACGATTTATCGCCCGTTTGTTCGGCAAGCTGCTTCAGCCACTTCTGAACATCCGGCTGGCTTCCCGCTGACAACAGGCCACATAAATGGCCATGAATTTCAGATGGATGACTAAGACCACCCAAGTCTGCCACCCGGTCAGAAAGTTCATCGAAGGATACAGCTGCCGGTATATCGCCTGACTGAGAAGAGAAGGTCATTGTCATCAACATTCCTGATTTAAACTTAGGGAGATTCTAACAGACTTCCCAGACAAACTTCTTGAACAAATAATTGTCTATGATACAAATCCAATTAACAGGAATCCTCCCATGCCAGAGAGCTTGTACGAAAAGAATCAATTGGGTGTAGGCTTTACTTTTAACACTCCCGTTATCTACCAGGATTACTGGCTTAGTAGCTGGAAAGGTGACAAGCCACTTCTGGATATCGGGTGTGGCCATGGGGTCAATACCCATGCGGCTCTGATGCATGGTGCCAGGGTTATGGCAACTGACATGAATAAACCCGACCTGACCGAATGGCTAAATGACCTGCCGGTAGCTCAGCAGGATGCGGTTACTTGCAGTGCTGCAAAACTTCCCGACAATATTCCTTTTGAAGATAATTCCTTCTGCGGAATTCTTTGCGCTGAAGTTTTTCATTTTCTTGGAAACGAAGAAGTTATTCCGTCAATCAACGAGCTCTACAGAATTTTGGAACCGGGAGGTACCCTCTTACTGACGTGCTGTTCCTGCGATGTAGATGTATTGAAATGTACAGGCATCAGTGAGCAAATTCGCAAAGATTTCAAAAAATCACCATCGACAATTTCAGGCCAACGGGATTATCTCAGCCTCCTTGCACTGGCGGCTGAAGATTTCAATTGTCCGGAGATCACCGACCCGGTTCTGGCAGCCCATGATATTAATATCCCAGGAAGAGACTTTTGCTTTTTTACTTCTGAACAGTTGGAGGTACTAATGAAAAAAGCAGGTTTCATTATCGAAGTCTGCGAGCAGGGAGAAGCTTCTCATTATCCAGTGTGGAGTCATGGCGACCGAGATCAGGTACGCATTATTGCCAAGAAACCTGAGTAAAGCTGGATTAATACAATAAGTGCAATCGACTGAAATTTTGATGTGAGCCAGCTACTGGTACAGTCTGTAGCTCTCACACTCAGAAATGGAAGTCAGGAATGAGTAAACAAACCAGACAATACAAGCAGCTGACTCAAGGAAAATGATACCAGATTGAAGCTCTTCTGAAAAAAGGCCATTTTCAAAATGAAATAGCAGAAACGATCGGTGTCAGTGAAAGTACTTTAACC
>OODV01000263.1 GCA_900299555.1 uncultured Endozoicomonas sp. | reverse complement strand
GGGAAAGAGATCTGGAAGGAAAAGTTCATAGCCTGAATTTGACCTGACAGACACCCTCTTGAAAATCGGTAACTGTCAGGTCAGGTCTGAACTTCTATAGGATTTGTTTATATGCGTGGTCAATACATTTTAACATCTTCAAATGTCGAACATCTTTGGGCCTTCCCAAAGTGATGAGGTAAACAAGGGCTGGCCAGCAATCATTTCTGCAAAAACACAACCAATTGACCAGCTGTCAATTTTGGAAAGATCGCATGAGCTGCCTGATATGACCTCTGGAGGCATATATTGTCCGTTTTGATATCATTATGCTGATAACCGCTTTTGGCCATTGCTGATGCGCCACTGACTATTTGGTACATCAGGCGGCGAAGCTCGTTTCCTGTAAATCGCTTGCCTGATTTCAATCTGGAGTCGAGACTCTTTCCCTCAAGCTCCATAACCATATGGTCCCCAGACTTATCGCTGTAGGTGCATTCCAGGTTGATCAGGTTCTTATGGGATCCTGTCTGCTTGAGAGCCTCTATAGTTTCAACTTCTGCCCTGGTGGCCGGGTCGTCTGTACGGATTCTTTTCTGGGCAAAGGTGTATCCACTCTCATCCTGCGCTTTGTATACATTTCCAAAATTACCGGAGCCCAGTAACTCGACTTTGTTAAATTGGCGTGACTTCAGAGGCTGCTGAGAGGAAAATGTTTCAGCTGTAAACGTAGGTCTGGCTCTTCTGGCTGAAAGGGTCTTGGACTGGCTTGAAAAAAGGAGATCCTTACTAATTTCTTTTGGTGTAGAGCGTTGCCAGTTTATAAATGAGATGATCCTTGAATGTGGAATTAAAGAGGTTGTGGGTACTCTCTTTCAAAGAAATTAACCTTATATCTGTCTTTCACCACACCAATTGATATTTTCCTGAAACCTGTTGTCAAAGGACTGA
>OODV01000211.1 GCA_900299555.1 uncultured Endozoicomonas sp. | reverse complement strand
AAATGCCAGTCTGGCTCATCGAAGCCGTTTAGGTGGGGCGAACCATCCCATTACAGAAAAAAGACAAGCTTTTTTTGTGTCTCTGCGCCTCTGTGGTGAAAAGAAACAGACTGATATTTCCAGTAGTTCTAAGCTCTTACACGACGGTAATGGCTTTTCACCAGACTGCCCAGAAGAACTTCGGTTTTCTGGTGTTCAAAAGTCAGTGATTGCTCCAGACGGGCAAACAATGGAATACCTTCACCCAATAGAATCGGCACAGTGGTGATGGTCATCTCATCAATCAGGTCATACTGGAAAAACTGCTGAATAGTTGCACCGCCATCAATATAGAGATTTTTTAACCCCCTGGCATTCAGAATCGAAATAATCTCTTCGGGTGTGCCCTGGATCAGTGAGGCTTTGTCGTCAAAGCCTGCCGGCACCACTTCAAGTGAGTTGCTGGCCACATAAACCGGTTTTGAGTAAGGCCAGTCGCCGTCAAAGCTCAACACCGTTTCAAAGGTATTGCGCCCCATCACCAGCGCATCAACCGTTTCCATAAAGTCGGTAAAGCCAAAATCGAAACCATCAGGGTTTGGTATTGAGTGAAGCCAGTCCAGACCACCATTTTTGTCGGCAATAAACCCGTCGAGGCTGGTGGCTATATATACGCGATTGGACATATTACAACTCGAGTTTCAGAAATGTTGATAGATGAATTCTACAGTGTAGAATTGTGGTGTCAGTCCAGTGAGGTCAGCAAATGTCTGTCAAGACGGAGAAATCCGTGAAAAAGCGGGGCCGCCCTGTTGAAACAAAAGGGCAGATGAGTACTGAAAAGATAGTACTTATGGCGAAGGAACTGTTAAAAGAAGACGGAAAAATACCCAGTATCCGCAAGCTGGCCAGAGCTCTTAACGTGGATGCCATGGCCATATATCATTACTTTGATAATAAAAATGCCTTGCTTGAAGCGGTGACTATTTCGCTCATTGATGCAATTTATGACCCTGTCGTTTCTCCCGAGTGGCGCAAAGAACTGCATGCGCTGTGCTTAAGCTATTTGCAACTGCTCTGTGATCACCCAGGTCTTCTGGAAACCCTGCTGGGCATGAGTACTGTCGGTCCGGCAGGTGTATTTATCGAGCGGTTTGAGCGGGCGTTGTCGTGTTTAGCGCTTCATGATGAAGATCAGACGGCTGCATTGCATCTGCTGGTGGATTATCTGCACGGTTATGCTCTGGCACTCAACTGTCAGCCGGAAGCGACGCTCGCCATCGAGCAACTTGATGGCCCGTTGAATTTTTATATGGATGCTTTGATGTTAAAAAAACACCATAAAAAGCGACAATGATCCATTTTTGATCAATTTTTAAGGATAGATAATACCATTCGTTCTTCAGCCACTGGCTGTTGTTTGTATAGACTGAGTGAATGGTTATATGGCTTCAATTGATCTTCGCAGTGACCCAATCCCTTCCAGCTTTTTTTATTATCTGCTGCCGGCGGTGAGTGGCATGCTGGTGAAATCACTCTATGTGCTAGTGGACAGCATCATGGTAGGGCGAGGTGTGGGGGCCGATGCACTGGCTGCGCTTTCTCTTACCGTACCTTTTTTGCGCTGTTTATTGCCCTGGCCTTGATGATTGGTGTGGGTGGTTCAGCCCTGATGTCCACCCAATTTGGCCGTGGTAATTATACCGAAGGTCAGAATATCTTTTTCCAGTCCGTATTGCTGACTCTGGTGATCAGCGGCTTTCTGGTGAGTGTTGGGTTTATCTGGCTGGATGAATGAAGTGGTATTGATGACCGGCGCCAGTGAAGCACTGTTTACCATGACCCGGGATTACCTGGAAATCATGCTGATGTTTTTCATGATTTATGCCGTGGGCTGGGTAATGTCCTGCTTTGTCCGTAATGACGGTAATCCGCGCCTGGCCATGTACTCATTTGTAGCCAGTGCACTGACCAACGTGGTGCTGGACTACGTATTTATCTTTGTATTTCCATGGGGAGTGAAAGGTGCAGCACTGGCCACCGGCCTTTCTCAGCTGGTTTTATTTGCTGGTGTGATAACGCATTGTATCTGTGGTAAAGGTGTTCTGAGACTGAAACTGCCATCATCCAACGTTAAATGGGTTGGCAAAATTATGAGTACTGGCTTGCCGACATTTTTTATTGAGTCAAGCATTGGTGTCAGCACCCTGATTTTTAACTGGGTGTTGATTCGCCACGGTGGTGATCTTTATGTCACTGCTTACAGCATCGTTATGAATGTCTCAGTACTGGTACTGTTTATCCTGATGGGGATCGGTCAGGCCTGTCAGCCTATTATCAGCTTCAACCATGGAGCTAATGCCGTTAGCCGGGTTCGTGAGACACTGGTGCTCGGTATTAAAACCGCAGTTGGGGTCGGTATTGCCGCGCTGATGCTGGCCAGCTTGGCAACTGATTGGCTGGTAGGGTTATTTGTGGTGGATTATCCGGTGTTGTTTAACCTGGCCAGTCTGGCAATGCCCCTTTATTTTATGGCGTTCCCCTGCATGGCTATCAACCTGATGATTGCTTCATTCTTTCAGGCAGTTGAAAAGCCGATGCTGGCCACTGCATTATCCATCGTACGCGGATTTGGTTTTGTGGTGTTGGGGCTGGTAGTCATGCCTTGGCTGATGCCAGAATATGGCATCTGGCTGGTGGTGCCCTTTGCGGAGATGATTACGCTGGTATTCAGCCTGGTGTTTTATCATCGGCATCATGTTCAGAGCAGTGGATCTTCAACAGTGATGTTAAGTGCCTGAACAAGATTTATCCCTGTTGTCAGAGTGCCCTCTGGCTGCAGGGTGAACCTGCTATTGTCATGTGTTTAAAAATTTGAATGCCTATAGCAATACTTTAGGTCGGTTTCCCTTTCGGGGAGCCGACACCGAACCTTCCGATAACGTCAGGCTCAAAGGATACGTCATAGACTCGAGATCAATTTGCTATTTCGTAGGTAAGGTAGAAATTTCTGGTAAAATCCAGCGTCACATACCTGTTTGCAAATTGAGTAATCAAGGTATTCGTTTGTAGTCGTATCGTAGGAATCTACCCAATGAGCCAGGAACAGCCGAACAACCCTCTGCATGGGCTTACCCTTGAAAAAGTGTTAACCCGCCTGGTTGAGCATTTTGGATGGGATGGCTTATACCAGAAAATCCGTGTCAATTGTTTCTACAGTGATCCTTCCATTAAGTCTTCACTTAAGTTTCTGCGCAAAACCCAGTGGGCCAGAGATAAGGTTGAAGCGTTATATATCGATACCTTTTGCTGAGTCAGTACAGTATGAAATAAGGGAAGGGGTGTTAGGGGCAGAGTACTAAAACCATGTTGTCTGCATACTTTGAATATCCGTTTCTTTCAGCCAGCGGTTGACTTCACTGAGCAATGCCCGGTTGTTTTTTTGTGTCATGTAAATTTTGTGTGACACCGTCCATGAGAACATGTCGTCATTAATAATCATCAGCGAAGGAATCTGTTTTACCTGGTAGAGCGCTTCTGTCCGGTCGGTAATCATGACGTCTGCCTGATGGTCCCGTAACATCAGGAATGGTTCCCGGTTGTCTGCGGTCAAGGTAGAGCGCATACCTGGAAGGTACTTCATCGTGAATTTCTGATTGGTGCCACCGGGGTTGATCACCAGGTGAAGGTTGGAAGTACTTAACTGTTTGACTAATTGCAGATCATTGAGCCCTGCGTAGGTACTGGCCAGACTTTTCTGGATCAAGACGACTTTGCCACTGGGTATGACCGGGTCAGACAGTAAAAATCGTGCGTCACGATCCTCCGTGCGGGTGATGCCTCCCATGGCAATATCAAACCCGTCATTTTCAAGGTCAGAATGCAGGTCTGGCCAGTGGGTACGAACAAATTCAACAATGATGGTTTTTCCGCTGACCTGTGACAGGTATTTCCCCAGTGAGTGAGCCATGTCGATGGCAAACCCTTCACAGCGTCCCTGTTTATCGCACAACGTCAGAGGTGGATAATCACCAGTGGTGCCTATCCGGAGAACACCGGAGCGAAGGATATCTGACAAGTCTCTGGCCATGGCTGTTTGAATAATCATAACGCTCAGAAAAGCGGTGACCAGAGACAGTGGGTTCATGTTTTCATGCCTGTTTTCTTTTTGTTTGGTTAGAGTTGGCCCATGGCCAATGGTTCAGAAAGAATGTTGAAGGCACTTCATTGCGAATAAGTAATACAAATCGCCTTTTCTAACCCCTTAAGCTGACACCAGCTATGCTCAGGCAAAAATATGTTGGTGGAAAGGGAATTAATAAAGGTCATGCAGATGCACTGGGAATTCAAAAGTGCAGCCAGGATGATCTGAAGTTTATCAATTTCCACGACCAGTTTATGAAAGGGGTTCGTCGTGAACAACTGGTCCATTCAATACCAGTAACCAGGCTCGGTATTTTTCCATAAAAACTTCAGGCTGCGACTGTGCTGTATGACTGTCTGGCAACTCATCCAAAAGACTATCCCAAATACCAGATAAGTGATGGCACAGTCTTTGTCGAAGAGTTCACAGGTTCCGCATGTCCTCACGCTAACCTGAATAACCGTATCATGCTATACATCATCCCGCCCAACCGGATGAACTATCCTGATAACCAGTCTTTCTGCCATGCTGTTGAGAAAATGGCCATAAACACTGTACGAGTTTTGAGGAGCATAATCTATGGTGCATAAGAAATGCTCTGGCAGCTCTACCTGTATTACGGTTATGCGCATTCAGTAGCAGCATATTAGCACTGAGGCTCGGTCAGCCTGCTTTATCAATAGATGTCAGGCAAGTACTGACTCATATACAAAACGGCCTTCATTACCAGCTGGCACAGACATCAAACATACAGACTGTTCAATACAGCAATGTCATGAAACCCATTGTTCCGCAAATTGTCAGACCGGATGATCTACCGTGTAGTGGTTGATTTAACTAACTGATCCCGGCAGCCGCTTTTGCCCGCTCCAAGAGAACATTAAAAGCCCAGGTTCTAATAGTGCCATCAATCGGGGCACAGACCTCCACACTTTCAGGCAGCAGGGCTTTAATCGATTGGAGACAGGATTTTAGCTCCTGAGTGGAGGGATGTTGGTCAATCAGTGAATAAAGCGTAATGTCAAACTCCCGCCTTGCAGGTTCAAGTTGATTCCTTTTAAACTGTGTCAACTCTTCATTTTTTCGGATGGCTTTTTTGACATTAGCAGGCGTATCTTTCAAGTTGACTTTTTGGGTTAATTTATTGCTCTCAGCCCGAAGCTTGTCAATATACTTTGACTTCTTTATTAAATCCTTAGGGACCTCAGGCGTCGACGTTTTTGCACACCAGTCTAAAATATTAGTACCAGATTCAACTAAACCTTCAGCGTAACGCCGTAAACCATAGGTTGCCAGCGTGTCAAAAAGAGCTTCGCAAACTTTACGCTCCAAAGCCTGTCGCACCTTAGGGAGGTTCTTGACCTGGGCGCCACCAGCAAACAGCCCCAGATTGATCCTTTCAAGCTCTTTGCCAATTTTTTCAGCATCCTTACGACTTATATCAAGCGCTCCGACCGAATCGATAGAGCCGATAGAGCCGATACCAGAATCAAGACTCACCTTACGGCTTTTCTGAGTATTGGTATTTTCAGAACCTGCTCTACTGGAAGAATCCATCACAGCCATCTGCTTCTCAACGGAAACAGGCTTCACCCGCCAATTTCCCCATTTACTACTTTCTGAAGTATGTTTAACTACTGGCAAAACACCTGATAAGTTAGCCCTGCCAGTGATCTCAACCTTTGGCATCCCTGCCTCCTGATCAATCCTCTCAGATATTAATAACCTCAAAAGGGACTAAGGGATTAACATCGGCATTGTAATCGATACCATCAACGCCAAAACCAAACAGCTTCAGAAACTCCTCTTTATAGAGGATGTAATCCGTCAGTTCAGCCACGTTTTCATTGGTCAGCTGCGGCCAGATAGTCTGACAATGCTTCTGAATATCTTCTCTCAGTTCCAGGTCATCCAGACGCAGACGATTACTGTCATCAACTTCTGGAGCAGCACCATCCGAACGGTAGAGGCGTTCACGGAACATCCGGTTGATCTGTTCGATACAACCCTCATGGACACCCTCTTCCCGCATCTTCTTAAAGACCATGGAAATATAAAGTGGCATGACCGGAATTGCAGAACTCGCCTGCGTGACCACACTCTTCAAAACGGCGATATTGGCAGAACCGTGCAGAGTCTTCATCTGGTTATCAATGGCATGAGCTGCGCGGTCCAGATCTTTTTTTGCTTCACCGAGGGCACCATCCCAATAGATCGGCCAGGTCAGTTCAGTACCAATATAGCTGTAAGCAACTGTCTTGCAGCCTTCTGCCAGAACACCCGCTTCAGACAATGCCTTCATCCAGAGCTCCCAGTCCTGGCCACCCATTACGGTGACAGTCGCTGCTATTTCCTCTTCAGTAGCAGGTTCGACAGTGGCTTCAAACAGCGTATCTTTATTGGTATCTACGGCAGTAGCACGATAGGTTTCACCCATCGGCTTCAGTACAGAGCGGATCACCTCACCGGTATCCGGCAGTTTGCGCACTGGCGATGCCAGAGAATAAACCACCATATCCACCAGCCCCAGATCCTTTTTGATCAGTTCAATGGTTTTTTGCTTCGCTTCATGGCTGAAGGCATCGCCATTTAAACTTTTTGCATACAAGCCCGCTTCATGGGCCAGCTTTTCAAAGGCAGCAGAGTTGTGCCAGCCTGCAGTACCCGGCTTGGTTTCTGTCGCCGGCTTTTCAAAGAACACACCAATTGTGGCAGCTTCTGAGCCAAAACCAGCCGTAATACGGGAAGCCAGACCATAACCACTGGAAGAACCAATCACCAATACCTTTTTGGGACCATTGGTTACAGGGCCCAGGGACTGGGTATAAGCAATCTGTTCCTTCACATTGGCTTCACAACCCACCGGGTGAGTGGTTGTACAGATAAATCCGCGAATCCTTGGTTTAATGATCATCGTTGTCCCCAACAGGTGAAACTCGGCTTAGCTACCAGAGGCTAAGTACCGGACATCAGCCTCTCTGTATAAATAACGGAGTAGCTTATCCAAAAGCCATAGTTTGGGAAAGAGATGGTGTGTGTAACTCGGTAGCAATATGGCTCTATTTGTTACAGCCTGTAAAAAGAATACCTTCTGGGACTATCGAAACTCGGTAGGGTGAATTAATTTGAAATACCTTAAAAAAGCTCCAGAAGGAGTTCAGTGTATCAGTGTTATTCAACTTTACGTAAAGCTTTTCATAACCACACTCCAGAGCAACGGTTCTTGCCCGCTTTGACTTGGGAACTTCACTGTCAGAAGAGTCATCAACTGTTTCAAAGTCGGCTACGGGAAGTTCACGATCAACTTCCGAAATGTCATTATTAACAATAACAGGAGACTCTTCGTTTTCTTCCTTAACAGGATAAGGCCTTGTGTCTTTTGCTCCATCACTTAGAGAACGATAAAATTCTGGCTAATCACAGACATTAGGCGGCAGAGATATAGGCATCATAAAGACAGGGCGTTTTGATCCTAAGCAGTAGTTCCCAGCAGGTCTACATGACAAGACTCACAAAGATAGGAGTTGGCGACCAATACGAGAGGATACACTGAAAGGCTGCCAAGAGGGGAAGATTAAATATGAATGGGCTAAAGGGTTTGGAGGGATTGCTTAAAGCTGACTGACAGGGAAGTGATTAGCAAATCGTTCTGTATAAAAGCACCCCTCTGTATAATTAGCAGGAATTTAGATGCTTTCATAATAAATGGCGGAGGGACAGGGATTCGAACCCTGGGTAGGCTATTAACCTACGCTGGTTTTCAAGACCAGTGCTTTCAACCGCTCAGCCATCCCTCCACAGGACTTTACTCTACCGTAGATTGCGAAAGAAGAGTATGTGCTGATTTGGCGGAGGGACAGGGATTCGAACCCTGGGTAGGCTATTAACCTACGCTGGTTTTCAAGACCAGTGCTTTCAACCGCTCAGCCATCCCTCCACAGGAACTTACTCTACCGCAGATCGCGCAAGAATACATGCTGAAATGGCGGAGGGACAGGGATTCGAACCCTGGGTGGGCTATTAACCCACGCCGGTTTTCAAGACCGGTGCTTTCAACCGCTCAGCCATCCCTCCACGACGTGACAAATAGTACCTGAAATCAGAATTCTGTCAACGTCTTGATAATTGGTAATCTTTTTCTATGCTCCGAGCTCAAGGCTTGGCGATATATCCGATGGCTTTCAGGTATGGAAAATGTCAGGAATTGTTAAAACTATAGCCCCAGTAAATTGGTCTGATATAATGATTGGTATTACATCTATATAGAGGAATGACAAAGATGGATCGCAAACCCGTGATGACTGCTGCATCTACCAGCCTGGGTGCAGGCGTTGAAATCAATAAGGTTCTTCGCAATACCTACATGCTTTTGGGCATGACTTTGCTGTTCAGTGCTGCCACTGCAGGCGTTGCCATGGCTCTGCAAATCAGCCAGATGACTGCACTGGTGCTCTCTCTGGTAGGCTTTGGCCTGTTGTTTGTTGTTAATAAGACTGCCGAGTCTGCCAAGGGTATTGTGGCCGTATTTGCCTTTACTGGCGTGCTTGGTGCCGCATTGGGTCCAATGCTGAATCATTATCTGGGTATGGCTAATGGCCCTTCTCTGATTATGCAGGCGCTGGGTGGAACCGCTGTTGTCTTCTTTGCCTTGTCTGCGTACGTCCTGACAACGCGTAAGGACTTCTCTTTCATGGGCGGCTTCCTCATGGTCGGCCTGATTGTGGCTGTAGTTGCCAGCATTGCCCTGATGTTTTTCAACGTTCCAGCTGCTAGCATGGCGCTGTCTGCTCTGATTGTTCTACTGATGTCAGGCTTTATCCTGTTCGACACCAGCCGCATTATCCACGGTGGTGAGACTAACTACATTCGTGCCACTGTATCGCTTTATCTGGATATATATAACCTGTTTACTGCTCTCCTTCATCTGCTGGGTGCTACCAGTGACGACTGATTGCTAAAACAGGCTTATCTCGGGCCCCGCCAGTTGGCGGGGCTTTTTTATGGTTTCATAAATCTGGCTGATAATGTCTTCTGTTAAGATGAATCAATTCCAGACTGGCTAATCAAAGGTTACCGTTATGAAGTTTGCATTGGCCGTATACGGAGCCCCGGCCAACAGTCAGGCTCCCCAGAGTGCGCTGCATTTTGCCAGGGCTGTGGTGGCCCAGGGGCATGAAATTGTCAGACTGTTCTTTTATCAGGACGGCGTGAATACCGCGACCGCGATTGCTCAGCCACCACAGGATGAGCCTGATCTGCCCAATGAGTGGCAGGTGTTTATCCAGGAGCACGAACTGGATGCCGTGGTTTGCATTGCAGCGGCATTGCGAAGGGGAGTGGTTGACCAGGCAGAAGCTGAGCGCTATCAGCTGTCTAACCATAATCTCCGTGCCGGTTATGAACTGTCAGGGCTTGGGCAATTACTGGATGGGGCTCTTATGGCTGATCGACTTATTACCTTTGGAGCTTGATATGAGCCAATCAGTCTGCATTATTTCTACCCGGGCACCTTATAGCGGCCAGGCGGCCAGGGAAGCGCTTGATGCCGCACTGGTTTCTGCTTCCTACGAGATTCCAACCAGTCTTTTGTTGATGGGTGATGGAGTTTTTCAGTTACTGAAGGGGCAGGAGACCAGTGATATTCCCCGTAAGAATCTTTCGGCCATGCTTCAAGTTCTGCCTCTGTATGGCATAGAGACCATCTATGTCGATCAGGTTTCTCTGGATGAGCGTGGTCTGAATGTCGAAGACCTTCATGATGCAATAACAATTCTGGGCCAGGGGGAGTTGCCTCTGTTTATCCAGAAGCATTCAAAGGCACTTAATTTCTGATGAAAACACTGCACACCGTAAATAAGTCTGGCCAGCCTATGGCGCTTTGTCTTCGCGCTGTTGCTACTGGGGATTCTGTATTGCTGATTGAGGACGGTGTTTATGAGCTGCTCTCATCTGGCAAGAAGATCGAAGCGCTACCTGATGACTGTTCGCTGTATGTGCTGGATGTTGATGCGAGGGCGCGTGGTGTTTCTTTGCCTGAGCACATTAAAGTCATTGGCTATGACGATTTTGTCGCTCTGGCTGTTGATCATGACAACGTACTGTCATGGTTTTAGGTGATATTATCCAATCATACTTGTTGAGATAGACCTGCTCGCAGATCTCGAATATTCGTTAATCAGTGGATTGGATGCCGTTCGGGCCATACAGCAGGCACTACCCGCAGCAGCCCAACCACTGAACTTTTTTCAGTACTTCTGCTCTTAACGGTGTAAGCCGCTATGTTCTTTTCGCAGCCTCTCGGAGCTTGTTTTATATTTGCATGCTGGAAATGCCCTGAAGTGTCATTTATTGACACTGTTTAGTGATTGTCAGGTGTTAGAAACGGTCAGTTATACAGCCGCCCTGTAGTCAAACCGGCAGGCTGCGAGTCAGGGGTGGACATGGTATGCTGAAAAACAGTTTATTATCTTTACTGATGACCTCTTTGATATTGTCAGCTTCCGAGGAATACCATTTGAAAGCACCTGTTGCTCCTAAAATTCCGCACTCAATTGTTCAGCATGGCCAGACTCGTATTGATGAGTATCACTGGTTGAGGGATGAGCACTGGCAGAAAATCGTGGCAGGGGATCTGGATTTTAAAAATCCGGAGATTCTGGAGTATCTGAAAGCAGAAAGCGCCTATAAAGATGCTCAAATGGAGGATAGTAAGGTTGTTCAGGAACATCTCTATCAGGAGATTTTGTCTCGGATTAAAGAAGACTATCAGTCCTGGCCGGTTAAAAAAGGCGACTTTCTCTATTACTACCGGGAAGAAAAGGGCAAAAACTATCCGATTCTCTGTCGCCGCAAAGCCACAATAGATGCACCTGAAGAGATCTATGTGGATGTTAACCGGGAGGCAGACGGGAAAGACCTTTATATGTTTGGTCCTTCTGTAACCAACCGTGCCAACTCTTTTCTGGCTTATGGCTATAACCTGACCGGTTCCATGGAGCGAACCATTCGGGTCAGAAACTTGCAGACCGGACAGGATAACGAATGGTCCTTCCACAACAGCACGGGCTCGATATTGTGGGTTGATAATGAGCATCTGTTGGTTGTTGAGCGTGATGAGCAGGCTCGTGGTAAAAATGTCTACAAGGTAAATATTCATCAGGGGCCTGAAAAGAAAGTTCTGGTTTTCTCAAAGCCTGATGAGTTTGACGGGATGTTCCTGTCTCTGGCTGAAACCACAGATCATGAATATGTCATGGTTTACCTTAACAGTGGCTCCAGTCAGGTCGTTTATGTTTCCCCTCGCTCTTCCATAGACTTCCGCCTTTTCGCCCATGGTACGGAGGATGTGGTTTTTAACCTGGACCACTTCAGAAATGATTTTTATATTCTGACCAACATTGATGGTGCCAATAATTTTCAACTGTTTAAAACACCGGTAAACCAGTGGGGTCAAAAACAGTGGCAGCTGATCCAGGCCGAGAGCGACAGCATCAGCCTTACTGATATTCATTTCTACAGCCATTATCTGATTCTCGAGCAGAAAAATAACGAGAGAGCGCTTGATGAGCTCGTGGTTCAGGACATGGGTACAGGGCAAAAAAATCGTGTATCCATGCCGGATGAGGCCTATGAACTGGATTTTTCCGGTGACTGGGATCACAACGCTACTCGGGTTCGTCTTGATTATTCCTCTCCCATAAGGCCCAGTACCGTTCTTGAGCTTGATCTGACAACCGTTCAAACGACAGCGGTATATACCCGCGAGACACCTAACTTTGACCCGGATAAATATGAGGTCAAACGTGAGTATGCCAGTGCCCGCGACGGTGAACGGATACCGGTCACCATTATTCATAGAAAAGGCCTTGTTCAGGATGGTTCTCACCGGGCTCTGGTGAACGGTTATGGTTCATACGGTTATGGTATGACGGCTGGTTTTTCTTCAAAGCTGTTCAGTCTGGTTGATCGTGGCTTTGTATACGCAACCGCTCATATTCGTGGTGGTGATGAAAAAGGGTATCAGTGGTATCTCAATGGTAAAATGCGCCATAAGATGAATACGTTTACTGATTTTATTGATGCTACGGAATATCTGATCGAGCAGGGTTATACCAGTAAAGGGGAGGTGGCCATCAATGGTGGCAGTGCCGGTGGACTGTTAATGGGGACTGTGACCAACCTGCGTCCAGACCTGTTTGGTTGTGTGATTGCTGATGTTCCTTTTGTGGATGTGATCAATACTATCAGTGATGCTTCTCTGCCTTTGACCCCGCCAGAATGGGAAGAGTGGGGGAATCCGGTTGCCAGTGCTGATGATTTTGCCTATATCATGAAGTACTCGCCCTACGACAATATCCAGTCCATGGGTTACCCGCCTATGCTGTTTAATTCCGGTATCTCGGATGAACAGGTGACTTACTGGGAGCCGGCCAAGATGGTGGCACGGTTAAGAGCCTTGAAAACCGATGATAACCTGTTGCTGCTGAACATGAATATGCATGCAGGGCATGCAGGTGCCAGCAAGCGGTATGAGTGGATTGATGAAGAGGCGTTTAATTATGCCTTTATTTTGAAGTGTTTTGGTTTGAACTAGTTTGATTGTATATATTACAGGGCTGCTTTTTCAGCACAACAGTGACTGGTAGTCCTTCCTGATAAAACTGAAAAGCGGGAGCTGCCTAATGGGTATGGAAATCACTGCAATCGCCTTTGTGGTACTGATTGCGGTTCTTATAACGACCGGTGTTCGGATGGTGCCACAGGGTTTTAATTACACGGTGGAGCGTTTTGGCAAATACACCAAGACTCTGAGGCCTGGTTTGCATGTGATTGTTCCCGTGATTGATACCGTCGGGAAAAAAATCAATATGATGGAACAGGTGCTGGACATTCCACCCCAGGAAATTATCAGTTCTGACAATGCCCAGGTGACGACGGACGCAGTCTGTTTTTATCTGGTTCAGGATGCGGTGAAAGCATCTTACGAAGTAAATGATTTGGACAGAGCCATGAAAAATCTGGTGATGACCAATATTCGTGCCGTTTTAGGTTCTATGGAATTGGATGAAATGCTGTCCAACCGTGATCGAATTAATAGCCAGCTGCTGGTCAAGGTTGATGAAGCCACTGATCCCTGGGGGCTTAAAGTTACTCGAATTGAGTTGTTGGATATTGCACCTCCAGCAGATCTCGTAGAGGCAATGGCCAGACAAATGAAGGCTGAGCGTGAAAAACGTGCCCAGATTCTCGAGGCAGAAGGTGCCCGAGAAGCAGCCATTAAGGTTGCAGAAGGTGAAAAACAGGCTCAGATTCTGAAGGCCGAGGGTGAGCTGGAAGCTGCCAAGCGTGAAGCTGAAGCCAGAGAACGTCTTGCTGAAGCTGAGGCCGTGGCAACTGCAATGGTATCCAAAGCCATTGCTGAGGGTGATCATCGTGCTATTAACTATTTTGTTGCCCAGAAATATGTAGAGGCTCTGACCGATGTGGCATCTGCAGATAACAGCAAGGTTATCATGATGCCTTTGGAGGCCAGCAGTGTCATTGGTTCTATTGCCGGCATTAAGGAGCTGGTGAGTGAAGTAACCAGTAATAAGGCAAGCTGATGGATATAGCTTTTACACTGCAGCCATGGCATTGGCTCATTCTTGTTTTCCTCTTCCTGGCTGCTGAAGCACTTGGGGCAGGAGGGTTTCTGCTGGGAAGTGCCATTGCTGCAGCAGTGGTTTCTCTCTGGCTCTGGCTGGTGCCGGAGATGGGTTGGCCTGTTCAACTATTGATTTTTGGTATTGGTAGCTTGCTGTTTACGTTGGCCTACTGGAAGCTGTTCCGAAACGTCAATAATAAGAACGATAGCCCTGAGCTGAATAACCGTGCCCTGCAACTGGTTGGACGAACCATCACGCTTGAGCATGACCTGCCTGCTGGCCAGAGTCGTCTTCAGATTGGCGATACGCTCTGGAAAGTGGAATCTGACCAGAATATATCCCAGGGTTGCAAAGTTTCTGTGACTGGCCATCGGGGGATGGTGTTATTGGTCAGGGAGCAGGTTTAAAGTATAAGGGAGTATGCCTATCGATTTTATTGGAGCAAGCAAACTCCCTTAATGTGAACGGCATTTATATCTTTTTAGTCCGTCTGGCATCTTCCGGGAAAAGTATTTCCATCTGCTGCAGTTGAGAGTCCTTTACTCTTTCTTTATGCTTGTCCTCCTTCAATGGGACGATTGTGTTTCTTTTTCGGTTCCCCTTATTGATGTCGAGATTTCCAGTCTGATGAGTGCTGGATAGTCAATGTTTTTCACCTTGCAGGATGTTCGAATGCAACCCAGTAATACAACCGAGTCGACGCAATCGAAAGGTCTGGTTGTTCAGTGGCTTTTTGTCGCGCTGATGATCTACCTACTGTTGGTCGCTGTCGGGATGATAGGGTCTGGCTTTAAGTGGGCTTCTGGTGGTGCTGAAGGAGCACGTCAGTTATTTGCTTTTGCCACAAACCCCATAATGGGACTGGTGGCGGGCGCCCTGGCAACGGCTGTTGTGCAATCATCCAGCACAGTAACTTCTGTTATTGTCGGGCTTGTTGCTGGTGGCTTACCGGTAGCTACGGCCATTCCCATGATTATGGGCGCCAATATTGGTACAACAGTTACCAATACTCTGGTCAGTATGGGGCATATTGGTAAAAAGAAAGAGTTCCGTCGTGCATTTTCGGCGGCCACTGTTCATGATTTCTTTAATCTGATGGCGGTTATGATCTTTCTTCCGCTGGAAATCATGACAGGCTTTCTGGCCAAAGGGTCTGACCTTCTGGCGAACCTGCTGGTGGGCGGTGATACAGTCAGTCTTAAAGGGTTTAACTTTGTTAAAATAATAACGGCTCCGACAGTGGATCTGTTTAAAGGGCTTTATGGTTCATTACCTGACCTTTGGGCGGGTGTGTGCCTGGCGCTGACAGGGCTTGCTTTTATTTTTATCTCCATTATTTATCTGGGCAAGTTGTTGAAGCACCTTATGGTTGGAAAAGCCAAGCAGATTTTACACAAAGCGGTGGGACGTGGGCCGGTAACGGGTATTTTCTCGGGTATGATGATGACCATTGCGGTTCAATCTTCTTCAACCTGCACCAGTTTGATTGTTCCTTTGGCAGGTAATGGTATTTTCAAGCTAAAAGAAATATACCCATTTACCCTGGGTTCCAATATCGGTACTACGATTACAGCGTTGCTGGCAGCAACGGCGGTTCAGGGAGCGATGGGCTTCTTTGCTTTGCAGATAGCATTGGTGCACCTATTGTTTAATGTTTCAGCGGTGCTTTTGATTTACACTATTCCCTTCATTCGTAATATTCCACCCAGGTTGGCTCGCCGTTTTGCCCAGGTGGCAAGCCGGAATAAATGGATGGTACTGGTCTATGTGGTGGGTGTCTTTTTTATTCTACCCGCTATCCTGATCGCTATTACTGCCTGAGGAGATCATCATGACAACACTTAAGGAATATAAGGCACACAAGAAGGAGCTGAAGGCTCAGATTAAAGAGGTCAAGGCAACGTTAAAACGTCTTGAAAAAGAGCTGGAAGCTGAGCGGCAGGATATGCAGCACGAGGAAGTTGACCACCTGGATGAATATCTAGACAAGGCTGAACCGCATTTTGTCGATGTCAAAAAGCTGGGTGTATCTGCCATTGATGATTTCAAGAAATCTGTAACGAAACTGATGAGTTCGATTACGGGTTCCCAAAAGAAATAATCGTCAGCTCTTTGTTGAAATGATGGGTTGAATAAAGCCAGAAATTATTTTCTGGCTTTATTTTTTACCTCATCAATCATGCCTGCAAGCCCCTGACGCTTCCCCAATGTTACTTCAAACCAGGTTTCTGTGGCGTAGCGTGGGAATTCGTAGCGAAGATAATAACCATCCTTGTACACCGAGAGGTCAAAGCCTCTTGCCAGAACACCGGCAGCAAGAAGAATAAGGAAAACAGCAGAGAGTAATTCATACATGAGAACGCCCCCCAAAAAAGTATCATCCATGAAATACTTCAAATTCACTCTAGCATGATGCCGAGCTTATTGTATTCCGTTGAGGGCACGCCAGGAGAGATGACTTCTCATATTCATATTACATGCTTCAACACAAGAAATGACAGCATGCCGAGGATAACGGTCATTAATGTGTTTCTTGTGGTCAGAGCAAGAATGACCACAATAATGCCAGCAATCAGGTAATGGTTATCCATAGTCAGGGTGAAATAGTCATCCCGGATAAAAACAATCGGTGCGGCAATTGCTGTTAGCACTGCTGGTGCAGAGAAAGTCAATATCTTCTGGACATTCTCACTGAGTTTCAGCGGCAACCAAGGCTCCATCAGAAGGAAACGGCTACCAAAAACCAGAGCTGCAACAGTTAGAAGAATAACCCAGATATCCATTAATCCTCACCTCTAGCGGTTACTTTAGCGTATGCGAACCCTGCCAGCATAGCCAGAGGTGCAGAAATCAGTAGTCCAGCCTGAATATGCATCGCTTCACAAATCACAGAAGTCACCAGAGCCGTTAGTACACAGACAAGTAATGAAGCATTCTTTATGGTTGGGATCACAAGGGCAATAAATGTGGCAGCAATGGCGAAATCAAGCCCCAGGGCATCCAGATTTTCAATGCTTTCTCCAGCAACGATGCCGCCCAGAGTGGCCAGGTTCCAGCCAAGATAGAAGCAAAGCCCTCCACCCAGTGCATACCAGCGGTCAAAGTGCTTTAGCTGGCCAGGATTGGCAATGGCAAACAGTTCATCAGTTAACAGAAAGCCCAGTGTGAGGCGCCACCTGAGGGGCAGGGGACTGATGTTCTTGCGCATAACCATGGAATACAGGAAGTGACGGGATGTGATCAGCAATGCAGAAATAAGGATGCTACTCAATACGACTCCGGTCTGAATCATTCCCATAATAGCCAGCTGAACGGCACCGGCAAAGATAATGCCCGATAATGCCTGGCTTTGAATGGGATCAAAACCAGACTCAATGGCCAACGAGCCGGTCAGAATGCCCCATGGCAGGACGGCGACAGTCAGTGGAATGATCGCTGCAGCACCTTTGAGAAAGGCTCTGAGTTTTTCATTACTATTGGAATATTGAACAACTTCAGCCTGATTCATAACAACACTTGACCTTCACTGGTGTCAGACTCCAGATAAAAAAGGGTGAATTCCTATATAGACAGACGGCAAGAAGAATAGTTTGTTATGGATGTAAAATAGACTATTTCGGTGGATTTATACCGCGATATAGTTACCACGTTCTTGTTCGCCAGACCAGAATAGTAGGATTGTACAGAAAGTATTGCCTGGTATTCCAGTTAGAGTGATTTATTTCGATTCAGTCTAATTTTAGGTTTTAAGAAAAGACGGGACTCCCACCCTGAAAAAAGAAGGGGAATAAAGACCAGTCTGCTTGAGTTTAAACAGTACTCTGCTTTAGAGCTTCACTGGTACATTCGATTTAATTTTTATATGAGTTAAACCAACCGTCACACATAATAAATCCAGGCGGTTGTGATGTACTCTTTAGAACAAACAAAAATATTAAAAGAACTTTCGTTCTATATTACTTTCCTTACCAGAGCTGTTTCTGCGAAAGCTGCACCAGTGTTTTGCGAATTGCTCATTGGTAGCATGCTCTCCGGTGAGGGGTTCCTGACTCAGGCTCTGCTTGCCATCCAGTACGATAAAGTCTGGAGCAGCTATCATCATTGGGTTGCCTTCGGGTGCTGGCGTTGGCGAAATCTTGCTCATCAACTGACACTGTTAGTCAGTTCCAAAGCACCTGAAGAGGAACCGGTTCCCGTTATTCTCGATGACCTGATCCTTGAGCGTTGTTCAGAGAACGCGCCTGCCTGTCGCATCCACCGACAGCACAGCCAGAAAAAGAACCGTGC
>OODV01000584.1 GCA_900299555.1 uncultured Endozoicomonas sp. | reverse complement strand
TGAAGCTTCTGCTTTGCCCAGGCCTGCCCCAATGCCAGGCTGATCCCTTTCAAACACTCCATACCGCCACTGAGCTTGGAGGTCTGGTCGACAATGGCCTGCTCACCTTCGGCCATGCTGCCCATGGCGCATAACCGGGCAGTGACTTTGGTCAGGACTCCCTTGGCTAAACCCGAGCCCGGATAACGATATTTTAAAACAGTGTTATTGCTGGCCATGGTGTGGGTTCCTTTGTGGATACCCTGTCAGCATGGAAAAATTTTTTATTGTTTAGCAGGCAGGATGTTTCCGAAGAGGGAACTTTCTCTCAAACTGAGGTTCGAAAAGAAGAGAAAAGAAGAGAAAAGAAAAGGAATGAAGTATGTTAGGCCAACAATTACTTAGTGCACACTCTTCAAATTTCACCAATACTGGAATTCAGGCATTGGAACATAAAGCTAACGATTTGGAAAGTACGGCACAATGGATGCTGAAAGAAGTTGCTTCTTTGCGTCAAGAAATAACGACTCTTAAGCAGCAATCTAACCAAACACCAACTAGTTTATCAAAATCTCTTGGTATGTGGGATGTGTCAGTGAAAAGCTTAGAAAGCCAAGGATTATGCAAAACTTCAAATCAAGCAGTTAATGACCAGGGTATTTATCAAGCACCACAGGATATAGTGTTTAATCCCAGTGACCTAAATGCATTGGCTAATATTGACAAAGAGCATTTATCAGAACCAGAAAGTGGACATTTGCAATGTCAAGACACATCTTATACTGATCTTGATATCAGCTCCAGAATGTTCAGGCCTGTATCAGATTCATTGTCATGTACCACCAAACTACTACCACCATTTAGTTCTTTTACACCCGACATTAACACGGTTTCAATTAATAGTAAAAATGTGCAGAATGCTCAACAAATTCCAGCTTTTAACAAAGCTGGTACATGGATGTCACCCCAAGGACTGGCAACAATTGAGTCTTACACTATTAGGGATAACAGAGCCGACAATCATGTAACTACAACACAAGTTGTATTACCCAATCTACCAGCTTTAAAAGAAGGCGGTGAAGATCTATACCATACTCAAAATGACAGCAAACCTATTGAAATAATTGTTAAAAGAAAAAGGGGACGACCAAGGACATCAGATTTGGCTCATTTCTCCCAATCACAGTTTAACCCTCAACAAAGAACAAAAATCAAACATGTTCTTTCTCTAAACAGGTCCGTTCCGATAAGAAATGAAAAAATGCCCTTGTTCAAATTCTTAATTAATCAACTCGATGATCAAAAAAATTATGATTTAGTATGGACGGATAAAGCAAATGGTTGTTTTAAAATAAAAAACACGAAATCAGTAGCTCAAAAATGGGGAGGCTATAAAAACAATGAAACAATGACTTGGGAGAAACTAGCTCGTTCCTTGCGCTACTATGAGAAGAGCTGTTTGTTAATTAATAAACCAGGACAAAGGTTGTCTTTTCAATTTAACAATCATCACCCATATATGAAAAATTAAATTTACCCTTACAACCCTCATATGTAAATATGCCTGAGATTATCTCAGGCATATCTTTATTATTTCGATAATTTAATGCCTGTACCACTTTCATAAACTGTGAGATTTCATTGGCAGTAATGCTGCTACCCCTCAAAATCGGTGATTCATCAAAACTGTTGCTAGTGGTTTCGGGAGATAAACTCCCCGATAACCTCATCATGCTCAGCTTTAGAGCTTAGGTATTACGGACGTTTGAGAAGTTTATTTCTGAAATTAATAAAGCATTTCCAGTGTAACTTCTGAACTGGCCAATTCTCTTATATTACCGACTCTACAAGCAGTCTATGCTGCTCTGGGTTTCGAGCTTAATGTTCG
>OODV01000038.1 GCA_900299555.1 uncultured Endozoicomonas sp. | reverse complement strand
AGTAATCGGAGAATTTATCTACCGAGAGCACTATCAACTCCTCTGAACCTCCACCCGAAAGATGAAAGAAGCGCTGTTAACTATTCAAAATGCAACCTGAAATAAGTCCATCTGCTTTATAAATTCGGCAGCAACTGTCTGAGAAATATGCTGTCTAAGTGGTTTTGTCACTTCTTAAGGCGCTGGATGTCAGCCATTTGTTACCTCGCAGGTATCATTGCTACCTACTGTGGGAAACAGGTAACAAATAACAACATATAAAACACTTATTATTTGACCACGGAAAAACGAGCAATCATTCGGAAACTACGTACCACAAGGCGTTCAATAAATTTCTCTACTTTTGGCACGACAGTTGTATTAGTAAAGACAACAAGAATAAATCACCCACAATAAAAACAATAACAGGGTTTAGCGTCGACTCATCAAAACAATAATAAGGTGTCGGCAGTAACAAGCAGATGGGTTTACAAGGTGCTTTTTTGTGGACGCAGCACCAATACGGATACCAGGAAGCTTAGAAGATCAGCTAAATCCGAAGCAATATCGGAAAGGCGGCCAAGCACTACTGGCAACACGGAAGTTCTACAAAGCTATTATCCACACAGCTTGCAAACCCATCTGTTTGTTTTCCTTTTAGCCTCTTCACTTTTGATGACGATGCTTTCCCTGCAAATCCTGAGCGAAGGCCTAAGTGTCAGTATCTGCCAAAACATATCTGAAGCACGAAATGCTGGTCTGCGGATCCTCCAATACACTGCTAAACATGTTAATCACCTGGTTATTACTGAAAGATGGCAGCCCCCTTGCATAGAAGGGAGAACATAGTTTTGTTGTGGATATGATCGCAACTTCATTTCTGCTGTCATTCATCATTTCTCTGATCCTGATTTCGGTTAACCAACACAAGCTGACTAAAGGAAAAGTATCAGAAATTGACTTTGGTCCGGAATCACGGCTTCAGAGGTGGGTAAATCGCCTTCCTGCCAACAAGTTTGAAAGTGCCTTGTGCTTCGGGCTATTGGGGCTGCTTATCGCGGTGCCGTTACCGCTTATGTGTTTTGTCGTACTCGGGGTGGAGGTATTTGCACCGCTCGATTACGCAATTTTTAAAGGTTTTTGGGCCGGAGCTCTCTCAACAATACTGGTTGTACCCATAGTAATATCAGCCCTTCGCCCAAAGTCGCAAGGTTATTCTGTCATCAAGCTGGCTGACTGATAAAAATGGCCAGGCACCCAGTGTCTGGCCATCCATACTCTGAGCCACAAGCTATTTTAAGCCGAGATTCGTCCTCTGGTTCGCCTGAGTTGTGATAACAACATGCCAGCCATCATCAAGGCGCAACCTACTACACCTCTTGACCCAAGTTGCTCATCCAACAGTAACCAACCTCCAAAAACGGCAAAGACAGCTTCCAGGCTCATAATAATTGCCGCATGGGAGGAGGCTGCATCTTTTTGGGCAATGATTTGAATCGTAAAGGCCACACCTGTGGATAAAACACCGGCGAATAGCAAAGGCCCAACACTTTGCGCTATGGCATCAAGACTGATGGGCTCCAGATAAAGAGCAACCAGCAGACTGCAAAGGGCTGTCATGAAAAACTGAGTAAGTGACAGCCTTAATGGATGCACATGCCGGGATAGCCAGCCAATAAGCAGAATTTGAATGGCGTACATAAGCGCAGAACCCAAAGTGAGCAAATCCCCTTTATTCAGGCTCAGGCCATCGTTTACCGTCAGGAAGTAAAGCCCTGCCAAAGCAATAGCCCCGCCCAGCCAGGTTACAGGACGAGTACTATGCCCAAAGCAAATCCCAAGGATTGGCACCAGAATAATATAGAATCCAGTGATAAACCCGGAATTACCTGCAGTCGTGTACAACAGGCCAACCTGTTGAAAAGAAGAGGCCAGAAACAACACAATGCCCGTGACAGGTCCCCACTTTAACAAAAGATGATTGTCGTATTTCTTTACCGACTCAAGGCCAGATTCTTTCTTGCCATTTTTTTTAGCAGAGAACGCTTCCAGAAGAAAATACACAGGAAGCAAAGAGAGAAAGCCCAATGCAAATCGACAGGCATTGAATAAAAATGGGTCTAAATGCTCCATACCTTTGATCTGAGCGACAAAGGCAAAACCCCAGATAGCAGACACCATCAACAACAGAAGATCCGCTCGAAGCGTTTTGGTTTTCACAGAGTACAACCCGCTCAGTGCCGGCCATCCCCCAGGTAGCAGCACTGGATGGGCCCGATTATTTATTGGTTCAGACAGGTACAGCGATCAGGTCGCTGTTTATTTTTATTGCCTGATTTCTATGTGGAAGCATTGTGCCACCAGCATTCCTTTGCGAAAAGAGGGAAAAAAGAGGTTATGCAACAGAAAATAGACTAAGTAACTAGAGCACAATACCATTACCAGTCATTGTTTCTTCAGGATTCGGGCAAGCCTATGGTCGATATGCATCAAACTTGTTGTTCTCTGTTGCCAGAGCTATCTGACACAGACATAGTGCGACTGGCAAAGATTTTTCAGCTACTGGGTGATACCAAGAGACTTCAACTGGTGATCGCCTGTCTGGAAGAACCTCAGCCGGTTTGTTGTCTGTCTGAGATATCTGGCATGTCCCAACCATTAACCAGTCACCACCTCCGTAGCCTGCGGGAAGCCAGAATCTTAAAGTCGACACGAAAAGGTAAGCAGGTACTCTACGAACTGGATGACCATCATATCCGTCATGTCATCCTTGATCTGGCTAATCATGTTCAGGAACAGGATTGATTAACCTGGTAAGCAGTCAAACATGGCTGTATTGAAAATAATATAACCAAAAGAACAAGAAAGGATCAAACCATGCCAATGCCTGCAGATGTCGGTGTTATAGACCTGATGCTAAGCATTCCGGGAGAAGATAACAGTCAGTGGTATGAGTACATGAAACCCATGCTGCTGGATGAGGAAAGTCGACACCTGTTCAAAATGCCAGCGCAGTACATGTTCAAAGATATTCCTGCCGCAGATACCAACGACTACATTGCCTATACCATCACCCAGATGGATAAGCACAATATTGAGCGGGCGATGATTGGTCTGGATGATCATAATGAGTCAGCTAAGACGGCTCTGGAAAAATACCCTGACCGATTCTTTGCATCCTACGAAGCGAACCCAAATAACGCGATGGATGAAGTAAGGAAGATTGAGCGACTCCATAGGGAGTATGGTATTAAGGCCGTCACTGGCTTTCCATCCGGTCTATGCCCTCAGGTTCCTATTAATGACAAGAAGTGGTATCCCATTTATGCCAAGCTGGTTGAACTTGACCTGCCATTCTGTGTTTGTGTCGGAGTTCCTGGCCCCCGCTTGCCAATGGCCCCCCAAAAGGTAGAGCTACTGGATGAAGTCTGCTGGTTCTTCCCGGAACTGAAAGTGGTCATGCGCCACGGCGCTGAACCATGGGAAGATCTCGCCTGGAAGCTGATGTTGAAATACCCCAACCTCTATTACTCCACCAGTGCTTTCGCTCCACGCTTTTATCCTGAGTCCATCATTGAATTTGCCAATACCCGCGGTGCTGACAAAATTCTCTATGCCGGGTACTTTCCCATGGGGCTGTCACTGGACCGTATCTTTAAGGAGATGCCTGAAGTTCCATTCAAAGACCATGTCTGGCCTAAGTTTCTTCGTGAAAATGCGGTAAAAGTATTTAACCTCCCCTGCTGATTTTCCTTTTACAGGGCCTGAAACTACCTCTGGTTATCAGGCCAAGCCTCTATCTTCTAATCTTGAAATTACCCAGACAAAGCAGATCTGTCTCATTAGTCTTGACGCACCAAATATATAAATTTATATTTATATAAAATCATTCTTATATATTGTGAGTAAAGTCATGTCCTCTTGCTCAGCTAATCCCAGCGTCAGCTCACAAAATGACGCAATAAAAAGTGGTTGCGCCGCATCCTCATGCTGCAGCAATAACCGCACACCATCAGATACATACAAAACCGGGAAGCAGGGTACATCGGACCCTGGTGGTATTCAGTTGAGCTGGGTTATCACTGGTATGGACTGCCCAAGCTGTGCCGCCAAAATAGAGAATGCGGTAAAAGGCCTGAAAGGGGTTACCCAGGCTCGGGTCACTTTTGCAACAGAGCGCCTGCTGGTTGTGGCTGAAGATAATGCCAGCATTAGCGATGACATTCTTAACACAATTCGAAGACTGGGCTTTGCTGTCAAAGAAGATGGTACATCTGCATCCACTTCTGACGGCTTTCTGAAAAAATACTGGCGCATCATTTCACTGGCCGTTGTCATGCTGGTTGCGGCTCTGATTCAGGGCGTCTTTCCCATGGCAGGAGGGGTGCTTTTCTATCTGGCAACCCTATGGGGACTTTACCCTGTTGCAGCCAAAGCATTCCAGTTAGCTAAAAATGGTACTCCCTTTTCCATCGAAACCCTGATGAGTATTGCTGCCATTGGCGCCCTGTTCCTGGGTGAAACGGTTGAAGCCGCTATGGTGCTCCTTCTATTTATGGTGGGTGAGCATATGGAAGCTTTTGCCGCAGGGCGAGCTCGCCAAGGTGTCCAGAAACTGATGGAGTTGACACCAGAAACCGCTTATCAGATTGACACCGAAGGAAACAAGACGGAAGTTTCTGCCCATAGCCTGATACCAGGCGACATCATCGAGATATTGCCCGGCAGTCGTCTACCGGTGGATGGTGAACTATTAACACCGAATGTCAGTTTTGATGAAAGTGCTTTAACCGGTGAATCCGTCCCAGTGGAGCACGATGCTGGTGACAGTGTTATGGCTGGATCGTTGTCTGTGGACCGTGTTGCACGACTCAAGGTGATTTCAAAACCCGGAGAAAGTGCTGTTGATCGCATCATTCGCCTTATCGAAGAAGCTGAAGAGCGCAAAGCGCCGGTAGAACGGTTTATTGATGCTTTCAGCCGCTGGTATACACCGTTAATGATGCTCATGGCAGCATTGGTGGCCTTTATTCCTCCACTTGCATTTGGAGAACCCTGGGTAGAATGGATCTATAAGGCGCTGACTCTGCTGCTGATCGCCTGCCCTTGCGCACTGGTTATTTCAACACCGGCAGCAGTCACCTCAGCACTGGCCAGAGCATCTCGAAATGGCGCATTGGTTAAGGGTGGCGCGGCCCTGGAACTATTAGGGTCAGTAAAAACAGTTGCTTTCGATAAGACCGGCACTCTGACGGAAGGCAAGCCTGTCGTCACCCATATAGAATCATTTGATCATTCAGACCAGGATGTCCTTCGACTGGCAGCTGCAGTTGAATCAGGTTCAACTCACCCTCTGGCAAAAGCCATCGTGGCCAAGGCGCAAGAGATGGACATTCTCCTTCCTGCTGCAAGCGATGTTGAAGCTAAAGCGGGGTTGGGCGTTCAGGGAATCGTTGAACGTAAAACCATTGTTGTTGGTTCTCCACGTCACCTGAAAAACAGCGTTGATCTCATTGCCGGAGCCGAGCAAAAGCTTGAGCAGCTGGAAGCCCAGGGTAATACCATTGCAGTGGTCACAGTTGATGGTGCTCTGGCTGGTTTTATCGCCTTGCGGGATAACCCAAGAGCCGATGCCCAGAGAGCGGTTGCCTCTCTTAAAGCCATGGGTATCAACAGTGTCATGCTGACTGGAGATAACCCTCGCGCAGCTGCAGCCATCGCCGGGCAATTAGGCATGGAATACCGCGCTGGCTTACTACCGGGTGATAAATCCACCGAAGTAGAGGCATTGAGAGAAGCTGGTAGAGTCGCAATGATCGGTGATGGCATCAATGACGCTCCTGCTCTGAAAGCGGCGGATATTGGTATTGCCATGGGTTCCGGAGCCGATGTTGCACTTGAAACGGCGGACTGTGCACTGACCCACAACCGGATAGAAGAACTTGCCGAACTGATTGGTTTATCACGCTCCACCATTACCATCATTCGTCAGAATATTGTGCTGGCAGTGGGTAGTAAGGCGGTGTTTCTGGTCACGACTCTGCTGGGTATGACCGGCCTCTGGGTTGCTGTTCTCGCCGACACCGGGGCAACTGCACTGGTAACAGCCAATGCCCTGCGTTTATTGAGGAATAAAAAGAAAAACTAAACCTTTAACCCTCCCGGGCGACTCAGAATGAAATGAGTTCGTCCGGAGATTCACACCTGTGTCACAGAAAAAACGTCCGCCGTCAAAGAACAAAAAAACCTCTTCCAAGCCAGGTCATCATGCTTTTGTAGACAGTATTCTGGATACTGATGGCTCAAAAACCTCCGGATTAAAGGCCAGTAAGCGCATTAATGTGAAAGGTGTTGGGAATTATCAGGTCAAAGAGAAGTCTGGGCTGGCCGCCCACCTGGAGCAGGAAAAAGAAAAAGCAGCCAAAAAGCGTGAGTTACTGGAGAACCTGCATCCCGGCTGGGCAGCACCTGACGGCGCTGATTTCACCAGTGTCTCATTGATCAATCGTGACCTGGAGCGCATGCGTTTCAAAAACAGTTTGATGAAACGCTGTAAGTTCAGGTCCAGCAAGCTCCGTGGGGTTTACTGGAAAAACTGTGACCTCCGCGGTGCTGACTTCAGACAGGCAGACCTTCGGGACTGCATTCTGGATGGCTGTAACCTGAATGGTGCTGATCTACGCCATGCCAATCTGACAAACGCCAGAATCATAGATACGGATCTCTCTGCCGCCAACTTTGATCACAGCATTCTGAATAAAGCCGTTATTGAAAGCTGCGATATGGCCGCCCAGACTTTCCACAATAGTTCGTGCCAGGAAATAAACCTATACAACAGCCAGATTATCCATGGTTTCTTTGATAATACTGATTTCACCAAGTCAGAGATTCAGGATATGGAGTTTCGCCACTGCACGCTCACCAGAACATCGTTCAATAACGCAAACATCAACAACACATCATTCAAAGGGTGCGAAAGCTTTGATGAGGGTCCCTCACTTTCACACGCTAGAATCAGTGAAGTTACTATGACAGACTGCGATCTTCAGTCCGCTAATCTGGCCAACACTCAAGTAACGGGATGCCTCTGGGAGCGGGTGAATCTAACGGATGCTCAGTTGGATAACACTGTTTTCAACCAGGTTAATTTCAGCGAAGGCTCTTTTACCGACTGTTTCAGTGTTGAGAAAGCGCCAACATTTAATCACTGTCGCCTGGATCATCTGCTTATTGAGCATACCGACCTGACGAATGCGCTTTTTACAAAAAGCCGTTTTATTGGTGCAGTTATTCGGGATTCAGACTTTGAAGAGTGGCATCTTGAGCAGACTGGTGTTGATGCGGGAACCATCATTGAGGGCCATGAGTGAGCCATACCAGGCTCACTCATTACTATACTGCTATCGCTCTGTCAGGGCATTTTGCTTCGCTCTCAAGATTGGCTTCAGCAGGTATGCCATGAGCGTCTTATCCCCGGTAATAATATCCACATTCGTTCTCATACCTGGAATGATAAGCAATGGCTTTTCAGGAGAGCCAACAAAGTTATCTTTTGTTCTTATACGTACAATATAGAAGCTTTCACCTTTTTCATCCTTGATAGTATCAGCACTGATATGCTCAACATCACCTTCCAGACCACCATAAATAGCAAAGTCATAGGCGGTCAGTTTTACAATGGCTTTCATACCCTGACGCAGAAACCCTATGTCTTTTGGCTGTATTTGAGCCTCAATTAATAAATTGTCTTCCAGTGGTACAATTTCTATCAAGCTCATCCCTGGCTGCACCACACCACCAACAGTGGTGACATGGATTTTTTTCACAACGCCTTCCATGGGTGAACGAACCAGGGTACGGTCTACCTGATCTTCCATAGCGTTATGTGATTCATTGAGCTGGTCAAGGTGAACCTCGGTTTCCTTCAGTTCCTGAACAATGTCTGACCGGTATTTCTGGATAACTTCTTCTTTACGCGCCAACGATTCCTGAAAACCTGCCCGTAGCTTGGGAATACTTAGCTCAGTCCTGCGTTTTTCTGACTCCAGATCATTCACTCGCTGTCTCAACTGAATCAGCTCAACCTTGGATACAACTCCCTGTTCAGCCAGTGGTACTGTGAGCTCAAGCTCATCCTGCCCCAACTCAAAACTGGTCGTCAAAAATTTCAGTTGATCTTCTGCAGAATTCAATTCGTGTTGCGCTTGGGCAGCTTGCTCACTGGCGACATTAAGCTCGGCACTGAAGCGGTCTGCACGTTGATTGTAAATATCCCTCTCTCGCTCAATGTATTCAGGATGATCACTCAAAGCTTCCGGGAAATTTAATGTATCACCCGAGAGCTCCGCTTTGAGCCTGGCAGCCTTTGCCAACTCACTGTGATACTCAATAGTACTCTCCCGAAAGCTGGAAGAAAAACGAGTGTCATCCAATTGCATCAACGGCTGCCCTGAAAGAACCTGCTCACCTTCTGTAACAAAAACTTTCTCAAGAATCCCCCCCTCCAGATTCTGTACGACCTGAAGTCGGGAAGATGGAATGACAATCCCCATTCCGCGGGTAATTTCATCCAGCCGTGCAACACTGGCCCAGATGATGGCGGAGAAAAGAGCCAATAACATGGTATAAATCAGTAAACGACCACCTCTTGGTGTATTCATCAACATGGCGGCATTAGCATCAGAGATATACCCCATATCTTCTTTATGAGTAATCTCTTCAGAGCCCTCCATCGACATCGAAGCTTCATCAAGTAAGCTTTCCACCAAGCTCTTTTTAGTCTCAGCAGGCTCAGCTTCTGGCTTATGCTGCTCCATTACCTCATCCTCTGAGCTATTGTGCTTTCCATGGCTATCACTGCTCATATTTCCAACCTATTCTATTTTCAACTTGCCTTGCTTCAATGCAGTATGCACCTGATCCTTTGGCCCATCCGCCACCACACGACCGCTATCTACAACAATCAACCGGTCGACCAAGTCCAGCATTGAAGCTTTATGAGTAACGAGTATCAATGTCTTGCCTTGACACCGAGTCTTCAGCTGCTCCTTCATTCGCAGCTCTGTTGTGTTATCCATAGAGCTGGATGGTTCATCCATCACCAGAATTGGCGGATTCATTAATAGAGCTCGCGCCAGGGCAATACTTTGTCGCTGGCCACCTGAAAGATTCTGTCCCCGCTCACCAACGATCATATCAAGACCATTAGGATGCTTATTGGCAAACTCAGTCACCCCTGCAATCTCGGCAGCCTCCAATAACTGGCTGTCCTCTACATGGTTTGCTCCAAGGGTAATATTGTCCTTAATAGAGCCATAGAACAGGGTTATATCCTGACTGACGCAGCCAATACTGGAGCGAAGATCCGTTGGGTTGATCTGGCGTAAGTCAACACCATCGATCCGGACAGCGCCTTCTTCTGGCTCGTAGAGGCCCATGATCAGTTTTTCTATGGTCGTCTTTCCAGAGCCAATTCGTCCGATAATGGCAACCTTCTCACCGGCTTTGATTTTAATATTAATATTCCGGAGGGCTTGAATTTCCTGCTCGGGGTAAGCAAAGTTGACACCATCAAACTCAATACTGCCTTTTAAGTCGGGGCGATTAACGTAGTCTCGCTCATCATTACGCTCTGTTGGCATGGCCATGACCTGATTCAGACCATCCAGAGCCGATTTTGATTGGTTATAGCGGGTTGCCAATCCGGCAATCTGAGCCATTGGTGCCAGGCAGCGACCAGAAAGCATCACCGATGCAATCAAGCCCCCCATGCTCAGCTCACCCTCAGAGATCAGATAAACCCCCATAATGACCACACCAATGTTTGCCATTTGCTGGACGTAAGCACTAAAGCTCGTAGCAGAAGCACTGAGCAGTTTGGTCTTAATACTCCAGGTGGCGATATGGCTGACAGACTTTTCCCACTTGTATTGAATATCACTCTCTGCCTGGGCAATCTTCAATGCTTCCATACCAGCCAGGCTTTCAATCAATGTGGCATTCTTCTGCTGACTGGAACGTAGCGTTTTATCAATAGACTGCTTCAAAGGCTCCTGAATAAGGAAGCTATAGAGACCAATAATGATCATGGCAACCAGTGGGATAATGGCAACTGGGCCTCCCAGCATAAAGATTACGAAAAGGATGATGCAGGTGAACGGCAGGTCAACCAGAGCCGTTACGGTTGAAGAGGTAATAAACTCTCGAATGCTTTCAAAGTCCTGGAGATTTTTGGCAAACGAACCCACTGATGCTGGTCTGGCTTTCATACTCAGGCCCAACACCTGCTCCATAATGGTAGAAGAGAGTAAAATATCAGACTTCTTACCGGCCAGATCAATAAAGTAACTGCGCACCATTTTCAGAATAAAATCAAAACTGAAAACAATAAAAGCACCAATAGCCAAAACCCAGAGTGTATCGAACGCCTGATTCGGAACTACCCGATCATAAACATTCATAACAAATAGAGGGCTGGCAATTACAAAGACATTAATTAACAGTGAAGCCAGCAAAACATCACGGTAAATTCTCCATGAACCAATAATAGTCCCCCAGAACCAGTGCCTGGATTTAACATTTAACTTCTGAGGTGTCCGGCGATCATAACGATGTTTTTCACGAACATAGATCACATAGCCACTGTAAAATTCATTTAATACTTTAAAACTTATTGTCTTCGTGCCCACACCGGTTTCCGGCATAATAATACGTGCAGTACCTTTTGAGTGGTCAATATCAACCAGAAGACAGGCTTTTCGTTTATTCAGCAGTAAAACAGCGGGTACAACTAGTGAAGATATTTCTGCAACATCCCGCTTGTGAACCTTACAAGCCAAGCCAGCTCTTTCAGACGCCCTGATAAATACTTCTGCTGTAAATTGACCATTTTCAAGAGGCATTCCAGCCTTTAATGACTCTCTTGAATATGGATTCCCATAGTGGCGGGTTAATAAGGCAAGACATTCGAGAAGATCATCGCTGCTGGCCGGTTGCTCATCGGGAATATCCCAGCCCTCATGAATAGTACTGGTGTGATTCATAGCTACCTGCTGATTGTTTCATCCGTGTTTTCTTACGAGATCGTTTCAGCAACAAACAGCATGATTGCCTGAAATACATTATTAACTATAGGTTAGTTTAATTTTTAAAATCATTTTAAAAACACAAGAAATTAAAAAAACACCTAACAATATGATAAAGATTAATAAAAAATAAGATTTTCCAAATAAAAAAGCAGATATTCATTAAATAAAAAATATCCGCCACAAAAACAACGTTAACGAAATAAAAAGAATAAGCCACCTGACATAAACTATTCATTCAGGTGATTATCAAATACTTCTTCCTGCATTCGTTTCAGGCCAATATGTCTAACATCAGTCCCTTTAACGAGATAAATAACGTATTCCGCAATGTTTCTGGCATGATCACCAATACGTTCCAGAGAGCGTAAAACCCACATAATGTTCAAAACACGGGTAATGGAACGAGGATCTTCCATCATATAGGTAACCAGCTCACGGGTAGCACTTTTATACTCCCGATCAACCGCTTTATCCTCTTTGGCCACCGCAAGCGCCTGCTCGGCATCAAACCGGGCAAACGCATTCAGCGCATCCTGAGTCATCTGACGAACATGACTGCCAATATGACGGGTTTCAATATAACCTTTGGGCGCTTCCCCCTGTTCCGACAATTTTATGGCGAATCGTGCAATTTTGGCCGCTTCATCACCAATGCGCTCCAGATCCGTAGCAACCTTGGTACATGCCAGAACCAGCCGTAAGTCGCTGGCTGCTGGCTGACGGCGTGCCAGAATTCTGGAACACTCCTGATCAATGAAGGTTTCCATAAAGTTGATGTCCGTGTCTTTTTCACAGACAACGATGGCCAGATCACTGTCGGCATTAATCAGTGATTCAATGGCATCACTGACCTGCTTCTCAACCATGCCGCCCATAGACAACAGGTTATTTCGAAGCTCCTCCAGTTCATGGTTGAACTGCTGGGAAATATGGTGGGTCAGCAAATCGCTTTGGTTAGGCATGGGTAATCCTTCGAGGCTGCTCAGGGTCTTTGAGATTTAGGAAGAACGTCAGCAATCCTCAGCCATAACGGCCAGTAATATAGTCTTCGGTCTGTTTCTTTCGAGGATTAGTGAACAATCTATCCGTGTCACCATACTCAATCATTCGCCCCATATACATAAACGCGGTGTAGTCAGAAACCCGCGCTGCCTGCTGCATATTATGGGTGACAATCACAATGGTAAACTTGGACTTCAGTTCATTGATCAGTTCTTCAATCTTCAGTGTGGAGATGGGATCAAGTGCCGATGCAGGCTCATCCAGAAGCAATACTTCGGGCTCCACAGCAATTGTCCGGGCAATGACCAGGCGTTGCTGCTGTCCACCGGACAGGCCCAGCGCACTTTCATGCAGGCGATCCTTCACTTCATTCCAGAGAGCTGCCCCTTTCAGTGCCCACTCCACAACCTCATCCAGCACCCGCTTTTTGTTGATGCCCTGAATCCTCAGGCCATAGGCAACATTCTCATAAATACTCTTTGGAAATGGGTTTGGTTTCTGAAATACCATCCCAACCCGACGACGAAGGTCGGCCACATTAACCGATTTCTCGTAGATATTTTGCGGATCGTCAGAAGAGCTGGCGAGCAATATCTGGCCATCCACACGGCAGCCATCCGCCAGATCATTCATCCGGTTCATACTGCGTAACAACGTGGATTTACCACAACCTGAAGGTCCGATAAACGCCGTTACACGCTTTTGCGGGATCTTCATGGAGATATCAAACAGTGCCTGCTTCTCGCCATAGAACAGGTTCAGGCCAGACACTTCCATACTGGTATGTTCATCCTCAAGGCTCATTACAGAACGACCACGCCCCAGCGACTCAGGGTTAAAAGCCCCGGAAAATCTGGAAGATGGTTCAGCACTACTGCTATCCACTGAAACACCGGCTCGTTTTTCCAGACTGTTTTCAGGATATGTTTCGGAGGTTTTCACAGTCAGTGCCTCACTCAGCGTCTTATTAAGGCTTTCATCCCGCTTTTCATCAAGAACCTCTTCCGGCCTTCTATCAATAACGTCATAAGCCATGGTATTCAGTCCTCAAGGCTCTTGTATTTTTCTCTTAAACGGTTGCGAATAGCAACGGCGGACAGATTCAACACAGCAATAACAATCACCAGCAGCAAGGCAGTGGCATACACCAGAGGCCTCGCTGCTTCTACGTTCGGACTTTGGAAGCCCACATCAAAAATATGAAAACCCAGATGCATGAATTTCTGATCAAGGTGCAGATAGGGATAGTTGCCATCCAGCGGTAGGCTTGGAGCCAACTTAACAACCCCAACCAGCATCAGTGGCGCCACTTCCCCTGCAGCACGGGCAACCGCCAGTATCAAGCCGGTCATCATGGCTGGGCTTGCCATGGGCAGCACGGCCCGCCACAGAGTTTCTGCCTTGGTAGCACCAAGCGCCAGGCTCCCTTCACGAACGGAGCGGGGAATGCGGGACAATCCCTCTTCCGTGGCGACAATCACCACCGGCAGGGTCAACAGAGCCAGTGTGATGGATGCCCACAACAACCCTGGAGTACCAAATGTCGGTGATGGCAGGGCCTCTGCAAAAAACAGATTATCGATTTTTGCTCCGGCGAAGTAGATGAAAAAGCCAAGACCAAAGACCCCGTAAACAATTGAGGGAACCCCAGCAAGGTTATTTACAGCTACCCGAATAGCCCGTATCATCCAACCCTGACTGGCGTACTCCCGAAGATAGACGGCAGCGATAACACCGAACGGGGTCACCATAATGGACATCAGAATCACCATCATGACCGTACCAAAGATGGCGGGGAATACACCGCCTTCGGTATTGGCTTCCCTGGGGTCATCAAGAATGAACTCACCGACCTTATCAAAGTAGAAGCTAATTTTGTCAGTCAATGACATGGTATTGGGCTGATAGGCACGAACCACTTTACTGATTGGCTGTTCCAGTGTTTGTCCATCAACCGTTCTGGCAACAAAGCTGTCACGGTTGAACGCCCGATAAAGATCTCCCAGCTGGGTTTCCAGCTGCTGATATTCCTGATTCAGCAGTTTGCGTTCAGCCTGAATCTCTGCCTGACGAACCGGATCGATATCACCGCTCAGCTCCAGACGACGTTCTGCGAGCCTTAGCTGCTCTATTGAGGCGTTGATTGAACCAATGTCGTGCTTTTCAATCTGGTAGATCGCTTCATAAATCACGAGAGCCCGATCTAAGCGCTCATTGAAGATGGTCCAGGCCGATTCACCACTGGCAACAGTGGCTCCGCCTTCCTTAACTGACTCAAGGAAGCCGTAGAAATTACCCCACTCACGACGCTCAAGAACCATGATGTCTTCAGGGAACTGCCGGTTGCTTAACCACTCATCCACGATCCAGACAAAGTCAGCACCACTCAGGTCCCGATTGCCCTGCTTTAATAAGTCGCGGGTATAAAGCTCCTGCCCATCGACCACGTCGAGGCCTGATGACTCCAAACGGGTCGCAGGCACTTCTTCACTGTCAGTAATTTCTCCAGCAACCATTCTGATGGTCTGCCCGGGAGGCTGGTAATCGGCAACTATGATCTGACCTGGCCAGAAGTGTCCCAATCCTCGGAAGGCAATCAAACCCAGCAGCCCAATCACCAGAACAAGACTGATGGCAACGGCGCCAGCATTTAACCAGATCCAAGGGGAACCACTTTTAACCCATTCATCTACAGAGCGTTTTCTAGAACTTAGAAGGGTATTTTTCATGGTAATTTCCTTTCCTTTTCCCTTCTAGAGCGAGCTGTATTTCTTACGGAGTCGATGACGCACCATCTCCGCCGCCGTGTTAACCACAAAAGTAAACAGGAACAGCACCAGAGCGGCAAGGAAGAGAATTCGGTAATGGCTGCTACCCACTGCAGACTCAGGCATTTCAACGGCAATATTGGCCGCCAGCGTCCGCATTCCTTCAAAAATATTGGCATCCATAATGGGTGTATTGCCTGTCGCCATCAGAACGATCATGGTCTCGCCCACAGCTCTTCCCATACCAATCATCACTGCAGAGAAAATACCCGGACTGGCCGTTAACAGAACCACACGGGTAAGGGTCTGCCATGGGGTTGCGCCCAGAGCCAGAGAACCATAAGTCAGATGTCGGGGCACACTGAATATCGCATCTTCCGCTATGGAAAATATGGTTGGAATAACGGCAAACCCCATGGCCAGCCCTACGACCAGGGCATTGCGCTGGTCATAGGGAATACCCAGCTCTGTGGTCAGCCAGGTTCGCATATCACCATCAAAGAGCCACAACTCAAGATTGGAATTGAGTGACATGGCCAGGGCACCACTGATTAACACCACGGGAACCATTAACCCGGCCTGCATACCATCAGGAATTCGGTGGCGGATACTTGAGGGCAAGCTATCCCAGCCAAAGGCAAACATCAGTATGCCTGCTGGCACAAAGAGCAACAGGGCAAAAATACCCACCAGCTGATTCTCAATCAGAGGTGCCAGCCAGAGTCCAGCAAGGAAACCAAGAATGACCGTAGGCAGGGCCTCCATCAGCTCGATAACCGGCTTTACCTTTCTGCGCATGCCCGGATCCATAAAATAAGCTGTATATATTGCCGCGCAAATCGCCAGAGGTGCTGCCAGCAACATGGCGTAAAACGCCGCTTTGAGGGTCCCAAACGACAAAGGCATCAGGCTGAGCTTGGGCTCAAAGTCATTATTTGATGCAGAGGACTGCCATATATAATCAGGCTGACTGTAAGACTCATACCAGACTTTTCCCCAGAGGGCTGACCAGGAAATTTCCGGATGCTCATTCTCAATTTTCAGGAACTGAGTCTCACCCTGACTTTCCAGAATCAGATAATTTCCTCTTGGCGCGACGGCCATTTGGTCAATTCGACCAGTGGAGAGAGGCTCCACCAGCAGAGATCGGTTTGCTGTCGTGTAAAACAGGCCTACCTGACCATTAACATCCGAAGCCAGAAACCCCTTGCGCCGGTGCTCCGGAACAATCTTGTCAACGGGATCATTGCCGAGACTGAAAGAACGAATATGCTTAAGGTTCTGGCTGCCATCCTCACGAACCATAAACCACTGAGCGATATTGCCCTCGGAGTCACCGACCAACAGGGACACCCCGCCTAACAGGAACGTCAACTCGGTAACATCTACTCCCTGGGCTGTTAGATTGAGCGTCGCGTGGATATAGGGACGATCAATATTGCTGATATTGATAACCGTCAGTTGACTGCTGCCACTGAGGACGTAAAGCCAGGTTTGTTCAGGATCGATGAGCAACTGGCGAATTTCAAGATCATCTTCTGCAGAAAGCCCACTGATAACCGGAAGTACGACTGACTGCTGCTCAATAGTGACTGATTCGGTTAAGAAATCTTCTTCCTTGTTAAAAACATCCATCACCAGCCGGTTATCGATGCTGGCTGCAACCAGGAGTCTTTCATCACCATCACTGATCGCCAGCTGTGAAACTGGGGCTAAAACATCGCTTATGGAAAAAGGCTGCCTGTCATAGGGATAGCTGACTTCCGGAGTGATCTTCCGACGGTCATCAGGCCAGGTGATCTTATAGCCCTGCTCGAAAAGGATGATCTCACCAGTTGTGAGACCTGCTGCCATCAGATTAGAACCGGAAGCATCCTTTACCACCCGGGACACACCACTGTCTGAAGAGACTGGTAATGACTCGCTATGTAGCCATTCACCGGTTTCCGTTGAGAAAAAAAGCAGATTACCAGAAGCCTCTGCTTTCATTGCGACTTCTGCCTGCTCCTCAACGGACAGAAACATGGGGGCTTTTTTCTCATCAACGGAGATCTGGACCAATGGGTAGGAAGCAACCTGCGTAATCTCCGCACTTTTGAATAGCGGCAGAACCTCATAGAGCAGGTAAAAGAAAATCAGGAGAATCGCCAGAATCACGCCCAGACCACCGGAGGCAACCCCCCAGCGGGCAAGACGGTCTTTTAAGAAGCGCAGAGAACGATATTTTTTTAGTGCCGGTGTATTGAAATCAATACCCGGGCTGTTATCTATCGATTTTTGATACATAGCGCAGGCCGGATTTCAGGTTCTGTTAGCATAAGTTTGTCAGGCTCAGTCAAGCCAGAGCGCTCAGGCCAATACCCACACGGAGCACCAGGGCGCAAGAACGCAGGAATAATGGCGTCTTTCAAGTTCTTACAACACAGGTATGGATGCTCTGTGAGCTGAGCACTACAAACTTATGTCAACAGAACCCGCATCATGCTCGTAAGATACAGAACCAATATGACAGTAATGTGACAAAGAGTATTTTCACTCCAAGCAAGATAAAAGCAAGTACTTACCAACCCATGATCAACCTATTTGAAGGATCTATCATATGACTGTGCTCTTCCCAGTGTATCTAACTAAATTGAGATAAAGTGGTTGGTTTTTCATAACCGTAAAGAGAAAAAATCATTGCCTGAGCTAACAGTTCATTGTAATTTAACTCCTGTCAGGAACGACTGCAGGCATCAAATATCTGAGCTTGTCGTCCTGTTGTAAGAGCATAAAGACCAGAGAAAATAACGATGTTGCCCAGAAAGCTGCTAACAATGCGAAGTGCTGACACCCGATCAGAACAGTGTAACTCTGCCCTTTCTATTGCCTCTTCCCTGCATTCCCACCGACACCATCTCCACCATTGATCTAATGGTTCGATCATACCCGAACACATTTACTTTTATCGCCTGAGCTTCTAGCCTCAATGTGGAATATATAAATTTCCAACTAGAAAAAAAGATCTCAAGGCAAAACTAATCGCTGGATGCGACTGCTCATAACGAGTTCTAGGCTGATCTGCTAAAGATTGTGCTGTGGATTGAAGTATCGCAAACCAATATAACAAAACTGGATTACTATGAACGCTGTCATTTTGGCTGTTGCCATCATGCTGACCTTGAGTGTCTTGCGTGTAAACGTTGTACTCGCACTTTTTCTGGGTGCTATCGGTGGTGGTCTTGCAGGAGGATTGGGGTTTGATGCAACGCTTACTGCTTTTACCGAGGGCTTGGGGGGCGGTGCCAGCATCGCCATCAGCTACGGTATGTTGGGTGCCTTTGCTATGGCCATCTCCTCATCAGGAATTCCCCAGTGGCTGGCCGATCGTATTATTCAGAGAGTAGCCCAAACCCGAAAAGCTGCAGGCATCCGGATCTCAATCCTTGGAAGTATTCTTCTGATGGCATTTGCCTCTCAGAATGTGGTCCCCGTCCACATAGCCTTTATTCCTATTTTGATTCCACCGCTACTGGGCGTTTTCAGCTCCTTACAGCTCGATCGCAGAGCGGTTGCAAGCACATTATCCTTTGGATTGATTGCAACCTATCTGCTGGTACCCATTGGCTTCGGTAATATCTATCTGACCCAGATTCTGGCGGGCAACCTCAACGATAATGGCTTGAGCATTGACCCTGGCCTGATGCCATCTGCCATGGCTCTACCGGTACTTGGCATGTTTATTGGTCTGCTTGTCGCCGTGTTCTGGACTTACCGTAAACCGCGTCACTACCACATTGAAGAGGATGCTCTGGAAACGGCTGAAGAAAACCAGCAGTCCATGGAGCCAAAGGCAGTCTTGATTACCCTGGCATCCATCGCAGCAGCACTCGGTGTTCAACTATTCACAGACTCTATGGCCATGGGTGCAGCCACAGGCTTCATGATGATGCTCCTCGGCGGTATCGTAAACTGGAGAGAAGCGGATGATGTCTTTGCCCGGGGCGTAAGAATGATGGCCCTCTGCGGGTTTATCATGATCTCTGCATCCGGCTTTGCCGAAGTACTCAGAGCAACGGGGGATATTCCTGCCCTGGTCGCCATGGTTGAGGAACTGGTTTTTGGCAGCAAGGCGCTGGCTGCGTTTCTAATGTTGGTTGTCGGGTTGCTGATCACTATGGGCATTGGTTCTTCATTCTCAACAATCCCCATCATTGCCACACTCTATGTTCCCCTGGCACTGGCGCTTGGCTTTTCACCTCTGGCCATCGCAGCGATTGTGGGTGCATCCGGTGCTCTGGGTGACGCAGGCTCTCCAGCCTCGGACTCCACCATTGGCCCAACCGCCGGGCTTAATGTCGATGGGCAGCACGACCACATTCGTGATACCGTCATTCCAACGTTCATGCACTACAACATTCCCATGATCCTATTTGCCTGGATTGCGGCGATGATTTTATAGAAGCGTTGAAAAGCGGAGCATTTACGTTCCGCTTTTTATTTTCAGAGGCAGAGGCAATAAAGCCTCCCCCTGATTAAGAATCTTCATCCCCCTTGTTATGGATAACACAGTCAATAATGTATTCCATAACTGGTCCAGGGTGACGATCTGCTCTCCAGGCAAGACCAATCGGTATCTGAAAAACCGCCTGGGGGTGGTTAAGAATAACGAGCTCCTGATTTCTGATTTGATCCATCGCCAAATTTTTTGGACAAAAAGTCCAGCCTAACTGCCTGCGAACCAGATCAATTGATGTTCGATAATCAGGCACTTGCCAGAAGATATTGGAAAATCGGTACTGGTTTAGGCTGTGAGAGTCATGGCGCAATGGCCAGATCTGACGGTGACTTGAGAGATCGGTGTACTCCAGCGACTCATATTTCGTCAAAGGGTGCTTAGGGTGACAGACTGCAACAAAATCACAAAACCCGGTCTGATGACAATTAAATATTGATGGATCCGGGTTGCGGAGAAGTGCATAAATCAAATCCACTTCGCCGCTATATAACTTCGATGATATTTCATCATCAAAACCATTAATGATAGTGATATTGAGAGAGGGGTATTTCTGATCAAAGCCTTCAACAAGATCCAGGAGAAAACCGCTATCAAGTCCATGGACCATACCTATGGACAGACGCTGCTCTTCAGCCTGCATAATACTGGCCAGCTTCAATTCCATCATTTCCTTGTCCGCCAATAATGAGCGGCACACAGCCAGCAGTGATTGTCCTTCCTTGGTCAGCTCTGGCTTATAACCCTGCCGATCAAACAGACAAATTCCCCAGTCATCTTCCAATCCCTGAATCCAGTTACTGACCATTGTTCTGGGCTTTCTCATTCTTCTGGCAGCAGAAGAAATTGAGCCCGTTTCATGCGTAAGAACAAGCGCTTTAATCGCGTTATATTTCATTACATTCTCCCCCAAGAAACCTTTGAATGTATGAAAGTTTTTATTATGTCATTGTCGTTTCATTTAAAGTATGAGTGCTGCACAAGTTTTAATATGACGCCTTACTCAAACTGGTATTTTTTATAGTGCTCAGCGTAGAACAAAGAGTCGAACCTTCTATTACCTTTCACGGACAGCCTCTCACACTCTCTATTCCTGACCAACGAAATAATAATAGAGACCTGTAACTTTTTCATGACAGAGTCTGACATGCCCCTCTGATTAAAAGACATCAAAATGACCACATAACTTATAGGGAGCGTCGAAGAAAATGAAAACAAAAGTTATAAAAACAGGCCTTTTAGCTTCACTTATTTTAACGTCAGCGTTTGCAGGTGCTCTTGAGCTGAATGGACCTGATACAAACTTTCTCAACCAGGTTAAAAACTTTGGTCTTACTCAGGAAAACTGGGATAGCGGTGAGATGGCAACCGCTAGCTTCCAGAATGCATGGAAATTTACTCACTCTTACACCATTGAAAAATCCAGTCACCCGTCAGAGCAATGGAAATCACAGGGAAAACTGAATTTAAAAGCGATACAGGTCAACGATGCGGACGGTACATTAAGTCTTGAGGTATTACTGCGCGACCGACTTCACAACAATGCCATGGTTGTACTCAAAGGAGAGAACCTGGTTCATGAGCATTACTGGAATGGTTTGTCTCCAGACAGTAAAACACTGGTCATGTCCGTAACCAAATCATTCACCAGTATGCTGGCCGCCATAGCGGTAGAGGAAGGCAAACTGGATATGAACCGAAAGGTTCAGGACTATCTGCCAGAGCTAAAAGGGTCTGCTTTTGCCAACAGCACCGTTCAGGAAGTGTCGGATATGCGCTCTGGCATTAAAGTCAATATTGCACCTGGTCTGTCATGGGATCATGCAATGACTCACGCTCAGGAGTGGAATGGTTACGTCGAAGGACGGTTGAACGGCACCATCGAATACGCCAAGACCGTAAAAGCCAGACAATACCCAACGGGTCAGGCTTATCAATACCAATGCATTAATACCGAAGTTCTTGGTTTAGTCGTTGAAAAAACAATGGGCAAAAAGCTTCCAGAGTTATTTTCTGAAAAAGTCTGGAGCCATCTTGGCGTAGAGAGCAATGCTGTATGGCAATCAAACCCCACTGGCTATGTTGTTGCATCCGGTGGCCTGAATATCACGACCAGAGATCTGGCAAAAGTCGGCCAGATGCTTCTGAATAGTGGCAAAAACAATCAGGGTGAACAGATCATTCCCAAGGCATTTATTGACAACCTGATGGAAGGCAATGATGAGGTTCGATCTGCCTGGAAGTACAGTAAGGAATCTCACCTTGCTCCTGACGCCTGGTATAAAGACCAGTTCCGGGTAATGAGCATCAAAGGTCGCAAAATGCTCGCGATGGTTGGCATACATGGACAGAGTGTGATTATGGACAAGGACTCTGGCACGGTTATCGCGACAGCCGGTAGTTACTCCCAGCCAGAAACCCCACGAATGGCATTAATGATGTTCCAGGAAATGGCCCCCGCCATTATCAAGGCCACAGAAAACATCTAAACCAACCCAAAATCTTTCAACAACAGCAATACCATCCTTACCGGTGGTATTGCTGTTCATGGATAGAAAGTACACGACTCATGCGTAAAAACATTATCCCATTATTTTTAGCCGCCATTTTCTGCTCGGGCGCTGAGGCTCATAACCTGACAGGCATTCCACCGGTCGAATACCAGATTGAACTGAGTAATGAAACATCAGAATTCTTCACTGTCGAAGTCAAAGGAACCTCTTATGCACGAGGTGTACAGCACGGGAAAGCATTACGAAAAGTAATCAGGCCAACACTCAACCGATTTAAATACGACATGGTATCGGCATTTCTTAAAGAGGCTGGTACTGACTATAACTGGTCTGATTACCGACAGTTCTTTTTCGATAACACAGGGCTTTTCCAGACGGCTCAAAAGGAAGCACCTGAACTGGTTGAGGAAATCAAAGGTATTGCTCATGGTGCCAACCTGGATTTCAAGGATGTTTTTATCTACAACCTGAATTTCGATGAAACTTTCTGGGTTCTGGAGAAAATGACCGGGGTTGATCCCATGCTGGCTTCCGCACAAGCAGACAAAGATCAGGTAACCAGCCACTGCTCACACGGTTCGGTGTGGGCCGATGGCAAAGCCAGTGTCGGATACACACTGGACTGGACTCGACATTTCGAAGGAAGCCAGGCACTGATCAAGCATATATTAGACGATGGAACGGTACTATTAACCACCACCTATGCCGGCACTCTGATTGGCCACGGAATTAATGCCAGCAACGGTTATACCTTCACGCCTCATTCGAAGTTCCAGCTGGCTCATGATGTCGATAATGGACTGGCTCAAATTTTTATTTATCGCAAACTGCTGGAAGCCGGATCCGTTGATAAAGCCATCACACTGCTTGAAAGAATCAAGCCCGCGGCAGGCCTGACTTATACCCTGACGGATAAAAATGGCACCCGCACCTTTGAAGTTTCTTCAAACCATGTGGCAGAGGTAATAACAGATGGTCAGTGGATGGCGGTTGCCAATGTAGCTCGCGTAAATAATGATTTATCCGCCTCTTATCGGGAAGCGCTGAAACTCAGCGGTCAAACAATCGATATGAACAACCTTCCCTCAGTGTACTGGCAATATAATGAAGACAGCGTTATCAGATATAACATGATTTCAAAAGCCATCAGAGACAAAACCCCAGAAGAAATGACTCCCATGAAGTGAGAGGCTCTGTTTGCACAACAACCCATCAACAAGCCTGTGGATGAAAAAGTCGAGACATCAAACCTGTGGCACGTCGTCGACATTGATGATGAATACATTGAATATCATGTCTCACCGGGTAACCCGGGAAATATCCCAATGGAAAGTTATCGCTTCAAATATCAATAACAAATAATAAGCCTGTCGGGAAACGATTCCCTCAGGCTTATTTATCTCGAATCTCCCCTTGCCCACCCACGCTCAATACCATCCAGCTTTATCTTCAAGAAGACTATGATGGTCTGGGCGGTCGCTGGCAGTTTCAAAATTTTTGCTACCTCTCAGCCAATTGCTCATGGAATCAAGTTACTGGATGAGAAGTGGCATCCAAATTACGATACATTCCTCTATTGATGCCCCTCCCATTCTTTTATCTCAGACCACATCAGCACAGCCTTTATTGGTGCATCCTTTCTCTATTCTAGATATAAGATTTCAGTGGCAGCCCAGTACACAGAAGTACCTGAATCTGAACTTAGTGATGGATAAGGTCTGATAGACTGCAGCTCCTTGGGAAAATGAGTAAAGGTAGATTCGTGATGCATCCTAGCGCAGGCTATAGCTGGTATGAACGCAACCAATCCGACCACTCATACCCATTAAACTTTCTAAACCCGTAATGAGCATGAGGGACCGGAGTGTAAAGCAAGGCGAGGTGACGAGTCATAGCTATAGCTATGGCGGGGAGCTTCAACGCAGCATTACGCTTCAGGCCGTCAGCGCAATAGCAAGTTAGAAAGTGCAATTGGTATCACTATTTCGTCATATCAAATCCATATCTTCACGAACAAAAAAAAAGCCTGATCATTACTATGATCAGGCGCTTTAGTCATGGAATAAATTACGCTGGCAATAAATGCAATTTGTGTAGAAACGAGAATTGCTAGAAGTAATGACTGATACCAACCATTAAATCTGCTTCTTCTACTCTCATACCTCGCAATAATCTTTTACCTTCAAACTTAGTATATCCAGCTTTTATATCCCACCAAGTTTTACCACTGTCTGTTAATGGTCCACCAAAAGAAATTTCCAGTTTTTTTGTAGAAAGGTCTTTCAGCTTTGTATATTGAGGAGAAACCATTGAGTACAATCCGCTATCGCCGATATAAAAACTGTTAAACAGATTAAATTGATAGCCTTTACTCTTCAAATCCTGGCCTTCTCCTTTTATTTTTGATTCCACCAATGCCAGGTTTGGGAAAATCGTCATCCAGTCAACCGGCGTTTCAACCTTTCCAATAATACCAAATGCGGTTGTGGTATCTTTTGACTTAGCATTGCGGATATAGTCAACGGAAACACCTATATTAGAGACCAGATTATTTCCTGTATCAAACACAGTAAAAAGACGACCCCGAGTATCGGCAGTGCCATCATTATTAAAACCCTGCTCAAGAAGACCAAGGTATTGTGAACTCTCATTGAAAGCACCTGAAATCCCTCCTGTCAATTTACCAACACCTGTACTGGTGCGATTACCTTCTGCCTTGGAGCTGGACATTCCTCCCTGTGCCCATATAAAACTCTGGGCACTGGTTAAATCCGCAGGATCTGGACTCGACTGCTGATCAGCGTGTAACAGGGAGCATGAAACTAAGACATATAAAGCTATAACCACGATAGTGGCTTTTTTAAGGTTCATAATGAGTAATCTTTATTTATATTCGCACTATGAAATAAGCATTTTTCTGAGAGAAATCCTTTTCTCTCACATCAACTGGCTATTAGAAGCGGTAGGACGCAGAGAGATAAGCCTGACGTGAGTTGTTAAATTTCACTTCTCCTTTGGCTTCTCCAGGTCTATCAATCTTCACTTTGGCATTATTGCCAAGGTATTTCATACCAAGCTCCATATCTACTGGGCCAGCCTGGAACATCACACCCGCCTGGGCACCATAAGCCAGTGCTGTTTTATTCTTCCCAAAAGCGCCAACCCGAGTCGCACCGAGAGAAACGCCGGCAAAAGGCCTGATGGAAGAGTCTTTCATAAACACATAATCACTGGATAACATCAAACTTTTCTGGCTGTTAACAAGCTTTTCACCTTCAACTTTAGAAGGTTTAAACTTGTTTTTACTCAGGGTTCCATACACACGGACATTATCATCCAGGTACTTACCTACTCTTACACCATAAAACTTACTTTTTGCTTTTTTATCAGATACAGATCCTGATAAATCTTGTTCTGAAAATCCATCATATACAGTACCACTTGCAGAAATATTATTCTTGGCCTTACCACCTTCCAAACCAACAAACCAGTCACCGGCCATTGCAGTTGAAGACAAAGTGGCAACAGTGATAGCTGCAGCAATGATCATTATCTTTTTCATTTGAATTCCCCAATACAGTTTTGATCGCAAGATACTTTTATAAGTAGCGTCTTGATAAATTTTAAATATGAAATATTAATTTGTTGATTCCATCAGCTATTGAATGCAGCTAATGAAAAATGGAGAAAATTCCATCTCTCTCCCACACACCACACAATAATCAATCAGAAGCGATAAGATGCAGACAAGTATGCCTGTCGAGAGTTTTTCAACTTAGCTTGCATACCATCCTTTTTTACCTTTGCGTTATTACCAATATATTTTGCACCTATCTCCATATCTACCGGTCCTGCCTGAAACATCACACCAGCTTGTGCACCATAAGCGAGACCCCTCGTGCTTTTTCCAGCAATACCAACGCGTGTGGCTCCGAGAGAACCACCAACAAATGGCCGAATAGAAGAATCTTCCATAAATACATAGTCACTAGATAACATCAGGCTTTTCTGGTTCTTAATAAATTTTCCACCCGCGTTATCATTGATCTCTTTGAATTTGTTCTTGCTCAGAGTTCCATAAACCCGAATATTATCATCCAGATATTTACCAGCTCTTACACCATAAAACTTACTCTTTGCTTTATCGTCGGAAACAATCTCTTTAATTTCTGCTTTGTTATAAGCTTTACCACCTTCGATACCAGCAAACCATTCACCGGCCATGGCTGTTGAAGATAAAGTGGCAACAATAACGGCAGCAGCAATAGTAGTAATCTTTTTCATTGTGTGACCTCACTAAGATTTATAAGTTTATTCAATGCTTGTGTGTGTTCTATTTGTGTTGACTTCGCTATGAAGTCGAGACTAGTTTCACACTTTAAAAAAAAGAGGTCATATCAGACTCTGTAACTGATTTATGACAGAGTACGCATTATGGCTATGTTATTACGACAAACTGCGTAAAAACCACTACCCAAAAAACATCTGATTTCGAGACACGACAGAGCTATACGTATAAATAATTGACATTTTTTTATTGCAGCCTTGTTTTTGCAATTTATTCCTATAAATACTCCGTCATTTTCTCCACACAACTGGTTGATCGAAGATCAGACAAAATCGCTACTCAGCTATATCGTTAAAACAATCCATTCCAAGCCACTCTCCATTTTTGCCAATACTGTGGTCGCCAGTACAACTGTTGGTTACCACATGTATGACTCAAAAAACATCAATACTAGATCTGATCGGCAATACCCCACTTATCCGGCTGACCCACTTTGACACTGGCTGCTGCCAGCTATACATCAAACTGGAATGCAACAACCCCAACGGCTCTATCAAAGACAGAACGGCGCTGAGCATTATCAACACAGCCGAGAGCAAGGGAGAACTGAAGCCCGGGCAGGAGATTATTGAAGCAACTGCAGGTAATACCGGCATAAGCCTCTCAGCCATTTGCCGCGCCAAGGGTTATCAGATGAATACGGTCATACCTGACAAAATGAGTCAGGAGAAAATAGATCTACTCAAGATGATGGGTGCTAACGTGATTCTCACCCGTTCAGATGTTAGCCGTGGACACCCTGACTATTATCTGGATCTGGCAGAAACACTCAGTCAGCAGAAGGGATACTTTTACACCAACCAGTTTGCCAATAAGGCAAATATTGAAGCCCATTTCAAAACCACTGGTCCGGAAATCTGGCAGCAAACCGCAGGCAAGGTAGATGCGTTTGTCTGTGGTGTGGGTACCGGAGGCACATTGACCGGTGCCGGTCGCTATCTGAAAGCTCAAAAGCCAAGAGTAGAACTGATTCTGGCAGATCCCGAAGGTTCGTTGCTGGCAGATAAGGTCAACAACGTTCCAGAAAAAACGCCCGGTAGCTGGCTGGTCGAAGGGATCGGAGAAGACTTTGTCCCTGATAACTGCGATCTGTCTCTTGCTGATCAAGCCTTCACTATTTCAGATCAAGATGCATTCAGGCATACAAGAGCACTCTTTAACAGGGCACTGATTCTGGCGGGCACCTCAACAGGTGTTCTGCTGGCGGCGGCACTGCAATATTGCCAGCAACAGACCACCCCTAAAACCGTGGTTACCCTTGCCTGTGACACTGGCTACCGCTATCTATCCAAGGCATTTAATCATCAGTGGCTTGAACAGCATCACCTGACAGGAGAACTGGACAGCATATGACCACTAAAAACATGCGCTTTTCTACCCGTACCATTCATGGTGGCCAGGAGCTTGATCCGGTTACCGGTGCGGTTATGCCTGCTATTGTGACCTCGTCCACCTATGCACAGCAGGCTCCCGGGCAACACACCGGGTTTGAATACTCCAGAAGCCATAACCCCACCCGTTTTGCCCTTGAGCGCCTGCTCGCCAGCCTGGAAAATGGCCGGAAAGGCTATGCCTTTGCCTCAGGTCTGGCCGCTATTGCCACCGTTCTTGAGCTGCTCAATCACGGAGACCATGTGATTGCCATGGATGACCTGTATGGTGGCTCTTTTCGCTTGTTTGATCAGGTACGCAGAAGAAGTGCCGGTTTGTCATTCAGCTTTATTGATATGTCTGCCCCACAGGCTTTTCAGAGAGCCATTCAAAACAATACCCGAATGATCTGGATAGAGAGCCCAACCAACCCTCTACTTAAACTGGTTGATATTGAAGCCATCTGTGACCTGGCCCGGAAACGAAACATTCGGGTCGTTGTGGATAACACCTTTGCTACCCCATTTAATCAGCAACCACTGAATCTTGGGGCGGACATTGTCGTGCACTCAACCACCAAATATCTGAACGGTCATTCTGACATCATTGGTGGTGCAGTGATTATTGGTGATGATCCTGAGCTCAATGACCAAATGACGTTCCTGCAGAATTCCATTGGCAGTATTGCAAGCCCATTTGACAGCTATCTGGCATTGCGTGGCATCAAGACGCTGGCATTACGCATGCAGGCCCATAACGATAATGCTCAACAATTGGCCGAATGGCTGGAAAGCCACCAGCAGGTAGAGAGTGTAATTTATCCCGGCTTAAGAAGTTATCCACAGCATGATTTAGCTAAGCGACAAATGACAGGGTTTAGCGGAATCATTTCCGTGTTAATAAAGGGACCACTTGAGGAAACCTCACGCTTTTTCTCCAGACTGAAGGTATTCACTCTGGCTGAAAGTCTTGGGGGGGTAGAGAGCCTGGCTGAGCAGCCAGCCATTATGACCCATGCCAGCATCCCTCCCGAGACCCGCAGACAGATTGGTATTCACGACAACCTGATCCGTCTCTCGGTTGGAATAGAAGATATTCGTGACCTCAAAGAGGATCTTGATAGAGCGTTGTCTGGTGCTTATTTTTAGCATTCATGTTGAATGCATAGCACTGCTAACCAAATGGTTAGGGACCATGTCAGCCAAATAAAGATAATTGAAAAACAAGTACTTTGTATAAAAAATTACACTTATATTTTTTTCTATAAAGGCCAATATCAGAATCAACTACTCCACACGTAGGCAAGAGAATGACACCAAATAGCACCGACCAAAAAGCGGCAAATATCACCAGACTCATGGGTGAGTTAGACTTATCTCAAATCTCACCATCTGATAGATGCTCCAATGTAAACACCCCAAATATTCATATTAATCTAGCTGAGGTGCTTACAGAAGATACGACAAATTGCTCTGCAATTGACCCAGTTATTCCGAAAAAATTAACTATTGAAAGAAAAATTGAGAAATATCACCTAAAAAACGTACCATTTGATGCAATACTTCATGTAACTGAATCAGAAAAGTTGAAGCAGTTAAATGACCTATTTGAATTTGTAAACTCCTTATTAAATGAAGATTCGCCAACAAAGTGCCTGGAGTGCAAAAATGATGACCCGGAAAGGCATAGAATGTATCAGCTTAGAAAGGCCCATAATGCACTGATACAATATTATCAATTTGAGCCACATAATGATTTCGTGAAATCATTAATCCAGGAAAAACTGAATCAAGCCTGCTTTCTATGGGATTATTACATAAGCCTTGCTATCATTCCTATCAATGAACCTGAGGTAGTCACCCAAAAAAAAGGATACGACTACATTTGCTCCCCTCTTTATCAAGCTAGCTTAGCCTCATGGATGAAAGGTAATTTCTGGAATGGCACATACTATGGACAAGAGCAGCCTTCAGGGGAAACTCAGTTAATGCTTGCACCAAACAACGAACGGCTCACAAATCAGTTTGGTTGTCTACACAACTTTGCAATTACACCCGTTCGTATAGAAAGAACCAATGATAATTTTCACCTGTTAGGCAATTGTCATCGGTCTCACTTCAAAGCGGATTTCGAGCAAGCCAAAACCTTTAGCTTCCAGGCAGAAAATATACAATTAGGAAGATTAACTGGAGATCGGGCACAGCGTTTCAGTGAGTTTACAGCACTTGGCCGTAACGAAATAAAACAGAGATATTTCCCAGAGGATAGAGTGATTCCTCTGCAGTGCTGGAATTTTGTGCAATTCATTCATTCAGGAGCAACAACCGCAGATCCTTGCTTACCCTTGGACAAGCAAGGCTCTCTTGAAGAAATAAAGCCCGAGCTTGACAAGCTCCCATTTTTTCACCCGCTATATATGTATACCAACGGAAAACCTTGCCATGCTGTATTTTACCTTGGTGCGGGACTTGTGGTTTCCATGATTGATGGCAATATCGTCTTTAATAAGTTAACAAGCCTAATCCCTGCCTATAGTAACTCCGGAGAAGATATGACAATAGGCATTGTTAAAATCAGTTAGCCGGTTACTTACTGGCAACTGTCGTATTATCAAGCCCAAGCTGAACGAGGTATTTATCGACAACCTTCCCGGGCAGAGGGATATAACCATCCTTCACAACCACTTCCTGCCCCTGTTTAGAAAGCACCAACTTAACAAATTCGCGCTCAAGTGGAGACAATGGCTTGTTAGGCTGCTTATTCACATACACGTAGAGGAAACGCGACAGAGGATAACTGCCATCAACGGCATTCAGCGGCGTCGCTTCTACGAAAGCCTGCCCCTCTTTCTTTGCCAGAGCAACCGTTCTAACGCTGGAAGTTTTGTAGCCAATGCCAGAGTAGCCAATACCATTCAGCGATGCAGAAACAGACTGAACAACAGAGGCAGAGCCAGGCTGTTCATTCACACTGTTTTTGAAATCCCCCTTACACAGAGCCTTCTTCTTGAAGTAGCCATAAGTACCAGATACCGAGTTACGTCCGTAAAGCTGCACAGAGCGGTTCGTCCAGGATCCACTCAGACCGATATCACCCCAGGTCTTTACTTCACTGTCTGCGCCGCACTTAAGGGTTGATGAGAAAATCGCATCCACTTCGGCCATGGTCAGGCCTTTGATGGGGTTATCTTTGTTCACAAAGACCGCCAGCGCATCAATGGCTACAGGAACGGCCGTAGGCTTGTAACCATGCCTCTTCTCAAAGGCTTCCAGCTCTTTGTCCTTCATTTTCCGGCTCATGGGGCCAAAGTTTGAGGTACTTTCTGTCAGTGCGGGAGGTGCAGTAGAAGAACCCGCAGCCTGAATCTGAACATTCACATTGGGATAAATGCGCTTGAAATCTTCAGCCCAGAGTGTCATCAGGTTAGCCAGAGTGTCTGAACCAACGGATGACAGATTGCCGGATACGCCACTGGACTTATTATACGCTGGCAGAGATGGATCCAGCTGGCTGGCCATTACCGAACCACTGGCCAGTACCAATGCCGCTGCACTTACGAGTTTTTTTATTTTCATCATTTGCTCTCCAGGCTTGGCACGCCCTGTTCGATTAACAGCACCTTCTAATAATTCAGGGCTATCAAAGATTGATCTGAGGCGTGAGCCTCCTTGCTTGACTTCTGGAAACCAAATATAGAGCGCGAATATGACAATTCTGTGAAGACAGAAGAATTATCTGGATAAAAAACATGCGGAGAGATGGTCAAATTGATCCACCATCACTGGACAGCCTATAATAGCTTCGCTTAACGCCTTCTGTTTACTGCAGTTTTTTTGATCAAGACATTCTATAACACCAACAATAAATCAGAAGCGTTGAACAAAAATAATGATAATAACAAGTAGCCAGTATCGAGTGTTCTGGCTGCCGGGGGAAAGACAGTATGAATCCCGCCTGGAAATACGTCAGGTCGGTAGTAGCCGCTATCGACCAATTCACAGAACGTACAGGAAGATTAATCAGCTGGCTGACATTACTGCTGGTATTTGTCGTCTGTACCGTAGTGGTTCTGCGCTACCTGTTAAATATCGGCTCCATCGCCATGCAGGAATCCGCCATGTATCTGCACTCAATGGTCTTTCTGGGAGCCAGCGCCTACACACTCAAGCACAATGGCCATGTCCGGGTTGATGTTTTCTATCGAGCCATGAGCCCCAAAAAGCAGGCACTGGTTAACAGCCTGGGCACGGTTTTCATGCTGATACCGGTCTGTCTGTTTATTGGCGTGATGAGCTGGGATTATATCGCGCGCTCCTGGCACATTCTGGAACGATCTCCGGATCCCGGAGGGCTGCCTTTTATCTATCTACTGAAAAGTCTTCTCCTTGTGATGGTGGTTACCCTTCTGCTTCAGGGCATTGTTGAACTGATGCGTTCCCTGATGATCCTTACCGGTAATGAAGTCAGTCAGGAGAACAGATCATGATGGATGCCATTCCTTTTTTGATGTTTGCCACCGTCTGCCTCATACTGCTGGCTGGTTATCCCGTGGCGTTCTCACTGGCAGGGACAGCCTTGCTGTTTGCCGGAGCTGGATCGCTGTTTGGCGTATTTGATCTCTCGTTAATAAATGCCCTGCCCAGCCGGCTGTTTGGTGTCATCACCAACCAGACGCTGATCGCTGTCCCACTGTTTGTATTTATGGGGGTGATGCTGGAAAAATCCAAAGTGGCAGAAAGCCTTCTGGAAAGCATGGCCCGGCTGTTTGGTAAAACCCGGGGAGGGCTTGGCCTCTCGGTCACCGTTGTTGGCATGCTGCTGGCCGCCAGTACCGGAATAGTCGGAGCCACAGTCGTCACCATGGGGCTGTTATCTCTGCCAACCATGCTGCGTCGGGGATATTCCCCCGCGCTGGCGACCGGAACTATCTGTGCAACGGGTAGCCTTGGGCAGATCATTCCTCCCTCCATTGCCCTGGTTCTGCTGGGCGACGTCTTATCCAGTGCATACCAGCAATCGCAGATCAAAATGGGCATCTTTTCACCGGATACGGTTTCAGTTGGTGATCTGTTTGTCGGAGCCATCATTCCCGGCCTACTGCTGGTTTTTTGTTATGTCGTTTATCTGATCATTGTTGCCCGGGTCAAACCTGATGCTGCACCAGCACTGACTGATGATGACTTGGAAGCCATGAGCAGTAACAGCTCTCTCTTGTTCAGTCTGTTACCACCTCTGTTGTTGATTGTCGCTGTTCTTGGCTCAATACTGGCGGGAGCTGCAACGCCGACAGAAGCAGCCAGTGTCGGTGCAGTGGGCGCTATACTGCTGGCGATTCTACGCAGACAGCTCAGTATCAAAACATTGAGAGAAATAGTTCGATCAACGACACAGGTCACCTGTATGGTCTTCCTGATCCTAATTGGAGCCTCCATCTTTTCCCTGGTGTTTCGAGGCTTTAATGGGGAAGAGCTGATTCACAGTTATTTTGAGGCCATGCCCGGCGGAGTAATAACTGCCGTATTGATAGTGATGCTGGTGATGTTTCTACTGGGCTTTATTCTCGACTTTATTGAGATCACTTTTGTCGTCGTGCCCATGGTTGCACCGGTGCTGCTGGCTATGGGGCTGGATCCAGTTTGGTTGGGGATTATGATTGCGGTCAATCTGCAAACCTCTTTCCTGACACCGCCTTTCGGTTTTGCTCTGTTCTATCTACGTGGTGTTGCACCACCGGAATTAGCAACCTCTGATATTTATAAAGGAGTGATTCCATTTATCATCATACAGCTAATGGTCTTGTGTGCATTAGCTATGTGGCCAGAGTTGGCAACCTGGTTACCCGATAAGATATATGGCTAATACGGCCTGAAGCAGAATGAATGATTTATCATGTTGAAGAGCACCAAAGAGAACAGATAAAAACCATCATAATGCCCTCTTTGGTAACTCAAATAATATGTAATTGAGGCGTTGAAGATCAAAACTGCAGCATCCATCGATCATCTTTAGCTTTCTCATGCGCCTCATTAACAACATTTTTGAGCATCTCTTTAAGATTCAACGAGGCGTTACAACCTTCCCCTGCATTCGACCATTCCAAGTCAAATCCGCTCTCATATACCCTAATACACTCTTCTTTATCCAGTTCATCGACACTATCAGGGCGGCATTCTACCAGCATGAGACAGAGGGTAGGAACATCGCACTTTGCTTCCAATGCATCTCGAAAAGCATCTCGCCGTACATTTTGAATATCCTTTTGGGTTACAGGCCCATCATCAGGTGATCCCGACTCATATGAAACGATATTTTGCTCAAGAAGAAATTGAATCATCTCAGCTCGGTTCTTTCCTGAATTGAGAGCATCTTTAATTAGATCACCACAATTCCAGAAAGAGCCTCCATTCAAAGCAACACCATGCTTAACAAGCAGTTTCAAAGCTTCTAAATAACCTCTTTTAACCGCTGTTCGAACGCACACAAAATTATCACTATCATCCAAACTTTCACCCTCATCTGCTTCCAGGGTCAAAAGTGCTTTTACAATCTCAATATCATTTTTGGAAACAGCAGTTTTTATGAACGATTCCTGATCATGAGACTTAAAAGCCATGCCATTTTTTACCATCAATTGAAGAATACATTGCATATTCTCTGGCTGAGAATCTTGCATACACTTCCGAAAAAAATAGCTGGATACTCGTTTATTGATTGCGACTAAACGATCCAGGTAAACTGCTCGATATGATAATGGTTCCAATATGGATGTAGATGAGAAGAGACATCGCTCAACACCCACGATAGAAACTTTGCCTAGGCTCTGAATCTTTACTGCATTATCTTGACTATTTTCTATTGCCTCACCCATTACAGAAGGTGGTACTGAAGTAACAGGCATTTGGACAGGCATTATTAACCTCTCAGGTGATGGATAAGTCTTATAAAAAATCACGATAGAGAGACCTGAACTCAGACCATTGGTTCCAAGACCGCATTATTAACTCATAATGAAACTGAATCTGATGCGGTTTATTTAATGTTCATTTTTACCTTGCTGAACTGCCTCTACATTAACCACAGAGTCCCGTCGCACCAGCAATGGCTGAAAACGTGTTGATACACCACTCTCAGGACCTTCCACACACAGCCTTGCAGCATTAATCGCCATGCTCTCAATCGGGCTGCGAACCGTGGTCAGTCTTGGGGTGAAGTAACACTGGGGCAGAACATCATCAAAACCCACAACAGATAATCTGCCCGGTACTGAAATGTCGTGATCAGCAAATACCTGAATAGCTGCAGCAGCAAAGAAATCGTTGTAAGCGACCAGAGCAGTCACTGGAAGTCCTTTATTTAGCAAGTTGGTTGCAGCCAACGCACCACCATGCTCACCAAAAGGTACTTCTTCAACCCAGTCAGGATTCACGCTAATTCCAGCCTCCTCCAGGGCCCTCTGATACCCGAAAAAGCGTTCCGCCTTATCGTCAATCTCAAGTTCACAGCTGATATACGCGATGTTGCGATGACCATGATCCAGTAAATGCTTGGTAGCCAGATACGTGCCCTTGCGGTTCTCCAGCCAGACGCACTGCTCTTCCATACCCGGCACATAGCGGTTAACGATGACAAACCCGGGGAGCTTGCTGGCAATCCGTATTAACTGATCGTCATTCATCGCTTTACTGTGCATCACAATATTGCGACAGCCTTTGTTCAACAGATAGTCCAGTGCTTCCTCTTCCAGCTCAGGATCGTACTGGCCACTGGCAACAATTAACTTACGGCCATATTTCCGGGCCACTTTCTCTACGCCCTGAGCCAGCAAACCAAAGAATGGTGAATTGAAGTTACTAAGGATCAGTCCAATCGTATCTCCGCCCTGGTTTATGGACAAACGACGATTATCTTTCGTTTGATAACCCACCTGCATCATAGCCTGTTCAACACGGGCAATGGTTTCTGGCAGAACACTGGGGGAACGGTTGATGACCCGGGACACCGTAGCGGTTGAAACACCGGCGGCTTTCGCAACATCGTTAATGGTCGACATGGAGATACTCTCTACTTCTTATGTAAATTACATCAAATCCCATCACATTCTTTCATTTATTTACATCACAAAACGGGATCAACAATGCGAATATGATGCGCGCATCTGTGAAATAGTGATCATCTGGCGGTGTAAATTACATGAGTACTTCACAAACGGTTAAAGAAACCTCTGCGGGCCTGGCCCTTGTTCCCATATTTTCCATGCTGCTGTTGCTGATGGTTGGCTATGGTGTTTACGGGCTGCCTATTGAAGCACTGCTGCTCACTTCTGCCATTATTGCTGCCGGTGTTGCCTGGAAACAGGGTTACAGCTGGGATGAAATTCAGGAAGCCATTGTTGAACGACTGGCAAAAACACTGCCAGCGGTTTTCATTCTGGTGCTGGTTGGTGGCCTGATTGGCAGCTGGATGATTGGCGGTACTATCCCCATGCTGGTGTATTACGGTCTGAAAATTATCAGCCCGGAATACCTTCTGCTGACATCCTTCCTCGTTACCTGTCTGGTCTCTCTCTGCACCGGCACCTCCTGGGGTTCTGCAGGTACCGTCGGTGTTGCCCTGATGGGGGTTGCCGCTGGAATGGATGCCAACCTTGCTGCGGTTGCTGGTGCTGTGGTTTCCGGTGCTTATTTTGGTGACAAGATTTCGCCGCTGTCGGACAGTACCAACTTTGCCCCGGTCGTTGCAGGAACGGACCTTTACTCTCACATTCAGCACATGCTGTGGACGACACTGCCTGCATTTATCCTGGCAGCAACGGTGTTCTTCTTCTCAGGCACCAGCGCTGTTTCTTCAGAAACCCCGGAAAAGGTAATTCATATTCTGGCCAACCTGGATCAGCTCTTTACCCTGAATATTTTCCTGCTGCTGCCACCGGTTATTATCCTGTGGGGTGCCATCCGCAAGCTGCCAACCATCCCTCTGATGACCGCGGCCATTGTCGTTGGTATTATCAATGCGGTTGCAATTCAGGGCTTCGGTCTGGCAACGGCACTCAGCGCCATGCTGAACGGCTTCAACAGCAGCATGTTTGCTGATGCGGGTCTAGGCAATATCACCGTCATCAGCGATGTTATGACTCTGGTAAACCGCGGCGGTCTGTTCTCCATGATGGGCATGGTTCTGCTGGTGTTCTGCGCCTTTTCATTCGCCGGTACCCTGGCACTGACCGGTGGCCTGAAGGTTATGGTAGGCATGCTGGCAAAAGGCATCAAAGGCACCGCCAGCCTGATTGCTACAACCATTGCCACCACCTTTACCGTGGTATGTACAACATCTGATGGCAAGCTGGCTCTACTGATTCCTTCTGAACTGCTTCGTGATACTTATAAGCGCATGGGACTGGATGCCAAAAACCTGTCCCGTACCATTGAAGATGCCGGAACCGTTATTGAGCCTCTGGTCCCGTGGACAAACGCCGGTGTGTTCATGGCCGCCACACTGGGTGTATCGACCCTGGATTACCTGCCATGGGCTATCCAGAACTACGCTGGCGTGATCTTTGCCATGATTCTGGCCACCATGAATATCGGTATCGCCAGACTTAACAACGATGCCAAAGAGCCAGGTTTGAAAGCCAACCCCGCTACCGCTTAACAATTGCTAGTGAAAGGAAAGCCCCCGCAGGGGCTTTCTTACTGAGGTATATTTATGCACCCTGAACTGGATGCTGTGATCAACCGCTATGGTACGGACTGCCTGAAGTGGGACTATATGGAAAAGTGGCTGGGTGTCCCCAAGGGCGAAGCACTGCCAAGCTGGGTGTCTGACTGGGATTTCAAGGCACCGGACTTTATCCTGAAGCCACTTCAGGAACGTCTGGATCATGGCATCTTTGGCTACTCTGAGCGCAGTGACGAGTATTTCTCATCACTCACTGATTGGTGGCGTGAGCGGCATCAGGTACACCTGCAGAAAGAATGGTTTCACACAACACCCGGCAGCCTGCCTGCCATCGCTATGCTGGTCGAAAGCTGGAGCCAGCCCGGTGATCAGGTGCTGGTATTAACTCCGGTGTATCATGCATTTTTCCGAACCATCACCAACACTCAGAGAACACTCGCCACTTCTTCGCTGATCAACGACAACGGTTACTACACCATCGACTTTGATGATCTGGAAAGTAAATTCCGCAGTGGCGTCAAAGTGATGATCTTCTGTAACCCACACAATCCGGTTGGGCGGGTATGGACTGAGGCGGAAATTACTCGTGTCTGTGAACTTTGCCATCAATACGGCATTTACCTGATCTCTGACGAGATCTGGGCAGATATCGATTTCTCTGAACACCGTTTCTTCAGCTGCCTTCGAGCCCGAGAAGAACACCAGCAGAAAATGGCGGTTTGTATCGCCGGTACCAAAACCTTTGGCCTGCCTTCACTGCGTCTGACCAACACCATGATTCCTAATGAACAGGAATCAACCGGGCTGAAAAACAAGCTTCAGGCATACGGAATTGATGTTTACAGTGCCTTCAGTCTGGCAGCCAACCAGGCAGCCTATCGAGATGGTGCTGAATGGGTTGATCAAACCATTGCCTACCTGCACGAAAACAGTCGTATTCTTGAGCAGTTTATCAAAGCCGAATTGCCACATATTCAGTATCGCCCACAAGAGTCCACTTACCTTGCCTGGCTTGATTGCCAAATGTTGAAGTTAAGCGATGAAGATCTGGAAAAGAGAGTTCATGCGGCTGGTGTCATTCCCAGCATGGGGTATTGCTTTGGTGAGGATGGTCGTGGCTTTATTCGTCTGAACCTTGGTTGCCCAAAGAGCATTCTGGAAGAAAAGCTGAATCGCCTGAAAACAGCATTGAGTGTATAGAAGACAGCCAGACTTATCATGGATCTGCTGAAAGAAACAGATAGAGTCTGAGCAGCTACTCAGACTCTATCCCCAGGCTCATAGAAAGACTTATTTAACGTGAGTTCGATGATAAAAGACAGGGAGCCCCTGTCATTTAGCTATCTTTCAGATACCAAACCAGAGATAGCGAACTGGAGGCTCCCGTGTCTATTGTCAGTGTATTCTGTGACGTTGATGATTTCTGTATAACTTTTGAATCACAATGGCATAGGCAACTCATTTGTAATACCAAAAAGCTTCCTGTTTTATCAAAGCTGTCGCTCAGTGAAATAATGACCATCATCATTTACTTCCATCAGAGTGCCTTCCGAAATTTCAAACATTATTACCAGCGACTGATTACGCCGCATAAGTCTGATTATTTCCCGAACCTGGTGTCCTATAACCGCTTTGTAGAACTCATGAAACAGGCGTTGATACCACTCACTGTTTATCTCAAGTCTCAGTGCATGGGACAACCCACGGGCTTGTCATTCATCGATTCTA
>OODV01000398.1 GCA_900299555.1 uncultured Endozoicomonas sp. | reverse complement strand
TTAAATCGGTAACCCTTTTCTTTTTTTGAAAAGAAATGTCAGATTAAGTCTGAACAACTCCAGCTGAGAAGTATATTCCCAAATCTCGCTTCACTGAAGACAAGTCTCTTTCCGCTGCTCAGTAATCCTTCCTTTCTGCTTAACTCTCCGTAGTTTTTTAGGCTGCCTTAGTGGGTGGCTACCCTCTTTTCAGACTCTTTCTCGCTAAATCAAATTATGACTTTCTGGTCTTTCGCTGCCAATTCTGAGGGGCGTTTGAGGGGCTTTTCTGAGCAGACTCAGGCAGACTGAGGCCGATAGTCCGGGCAAATAAAAAGGGCGTAAACTTTTGAATTTACGCCCTTTTATCTGTCTGACTCGGCCTACGTCTGCCTGAGTCATTTTTTCTGATTGGTGGAGGCGGCGGGACTTGAACCCGCAGAAAAAGTAATATAAATAATTGATTTTATTTCTTTTTATTTTTATAAATCCAAACGAGGGGCGTTTGAGGGGCTAATGGAATTATGACCTTTTCCCGGCTTCAAACTTCCGCTTCGTAAACTGCCAATGCAGGTAGTTCTGACTTAACCACCCTATCTTGTACTAAAGCATTGCTGCCAGCTGCCACGGTCTCTCCCTGAACTCTGATGCTTGCACCATCTCGCAGTATTGCCGTACTGGTTCCATCACCGTTGTTGCTGGTGATGGTAGCGATGGTTCTGGCTCCTTCGGGTATCAGCAATTTGAATTGCTGCCAGATGTTGGTTGTGGCCATGAGGCGTTCCTATCAAGATGATTTAAACTTCTCACAAACTCTAATGCATATAGGTTAACACAGGCATGAATGTAAATACCCCAAATACCAAAGCCAGTTTTCATGAAATTCTATTCACGGATAATCAAAAGAAAAAGCATAAGGGACCAAAACCTACTCCACCTATGAGAACAAGTTCTATAAAAAGCAACAACAATGCAAATCAACCTACAACTACAACAAAAATTGAACTACGAACCTCTGTTTTCTATCCAGCATCTCATTCATTACTTCTAAAAGCTAAAACCATAGATTCCGATCTTTCGAACTCTAATGACTCTGTCAACTCTATACTGAGTCACCATGCATATTTAAAACGAGTTACTGAAGCAGAGGACTTAATTGAAAGAGTAAATTCTAATTTCTATAAAATCCCTTCAGCAACCTCACCAGAAACAGAAGCTTTGAGGATGGTATTTATAGAGGATACCCTGAAATCGCTGTACGAAATACCTTCATTGATAGATCAATCGATCGACTCTCGAGGCAATACTTTTTTCTCACGTGATCCATCTCACGACGCTTTTAATAAAAAAATGAGCATTCTCTCTTTCGATTATCATCAGAATGAAATGATTAGTTATGATGCCAAGCAAGCTGCTGCATTGCTTAAATGTTATCATAAAGAGTACATGGAAAGTCTTCCAGAAAAGCCTGTAACAACTATAGAAAGAGAAGCTTTATATTTACGACCACATCCAGAATGGCTGTAGCAAAAAGAAAATAATGACTTAGTGCCTTTCAAGCTCCACGCTCTGGATAACTGTGTTTAATCCACCGGAGGCGCTGATATGGGTTCGCAGGCAGAGCCCTTGCCAATCGCCGGTTATATCCTGAACCTCGACCAGCATACCTGGCTCAATTAGACCGGGGGCGGTGTTGGTATCGGTCAGCGGCAGTTCGATGGTGGTGATGCTCTGGTGACCGCCTTTGGCCAGTTCGTTCCTGCCTCGCTCGGTGTTCAGCTGGGTCTCTGTCAGCCAGTCTTCCAAAATATCCGGCGCTGGTTCATCCCCTGCGGTTCCGGTGCGTTTTACGTTGACCGATACGCCCGCATGAGTTCCTGAAACATACACGGCGTTGTATTGTGGTTCAGGTCGCCAGCTGGCGCTCAGGCTGATGACCATACTGGCAGGAATGATCCTGTCCATCGTGGCGGTGCCCCACTTCCACGGGCTGGCTGGATAGCGGGGCTGGATGTTCAGCTGGTCGCTGTTCCTTGCTGGAATCACCACCGATCCGGCGCTGGTGGTCAATCGCATAATCACTTCCATCGGGGTCTGCTGTTGATAGCTGAAAACACCACCGGGAATAATCCAGTCAGGGGTGCTGTAGTCACTCAGGTTGGGATAGGTGGCGCTGAATCCGGTATTGGTCAGCTCCTCGGTGATGGCCTGCTTTGCATTGATATTGCTGGCACTGCTTTTGCTGCGCTTTGGTGCATAAGGGGCAGCGAGCAGCTGGCTTCTGCTGGTTCCGGTCACGGTGTATCGTTCATTACCGAACCGGCGGTCAGTGCTGTAGCGGTCAATAATAAATACCCACGTCCACCCGTTGATATTCACTTCGACTTCTTTGGGGCCGCCTGCATCCGGTTCAATTAATGCGAGGCTGCTGGCTCCCCATAGCTGGCCAGTCAGGTTCCAGCTCTGGCTGTCTATATCCAACTCTATTTCTATATCATGCAGGTCGATGACGGTTCTGGCCGGTAGGGTAACGGTGGTTATGATATTCATTAGCAGATAACTCTCCCTGATCTCTGGCTGCTCGGGTTGCGGTTTCTCCACCACGTTCGGGTCGGTCTCGCCGCCATAGTTGCCGGTAACGCTTTCATCCCTGGCTTTGTTTCCAAAACCCCAGGGAATAATGACCGGCTCGTCCATCATCTGGTTGCTCTGGTAATGTGAACCTGTGGTGCGGTCTCTTGGCTGGATAACTTTCTGCTGTTGTCTGACTCCCATTCTGAAATAAATGTCAGGGGTTGCTTCGGGTGAATAGGGCAGGCCTGCAAAGCGGAAATTCAGAAGGCCTGCACCGGGTATGTCATAGCCCACCCCGTCCACCTGGTTTGCCTGTCCATACTTATCAACACTGCTAAAAGGACTGGACTGATAGCGGTCTTTTTCCGGCGGCTGCTGCCAATATTCATGGAGGGTGTCATCCGTTGGTTTTACGGTCTGATCCCATCGCTGCTGCTTCTGGTTATCCACAGCCCTGGATTTCTGCCAGTGGCTGCGGGTGTTGGCTTCTTTTTTCTGGCTCTGGCCGTGACTGAAGCTGACCGTCGTTTGCTTTTTAGCCACCGCCCCCCAAAACAGCCCAATGCTCTCTGCTTCGACAGGCCTGGCATCATGGCTGTGCTGCATTCTGGTCGTGCTGACGGGTCTGCTGTCTGAAAAACCGGCCTTGTTGCTTTGCTGCCTGCTGGCTCCTGTTTGCCAGTGTCCCTGATACTGTCGTGTCACTGCCGGTGGTGGCACAAAGTCATATTTCTGCTGTGGATAAAATGCAAAGTCGGCCACAGGCTCATAGGCACTGAGGCTGAATTGAAAATCGGTCGGCGCAGGTATTTCGTAAGCCATGGGTTTCAGGGTGCTGGCACGATGGTGGGTATGATGGGGCCGTGTGCCAGTGGCCGGCTAAATGGCTTTGCCTGAAACTGTGCAGTGCCGATGGTTTTGGTGCTGCTGGTATCAAACCACCATACGGGCTCTGTGGCATCGCCTGTTCCGGCCACAGTGCAGTGATAGACATAGCCCTGAAAGTTTGCAGGCCTGATCACGTCACCCACGGCATAAGCGGTGCTGGCCTGCCATATTGATCCGTAGTCGTCCGCTGCCACTACAAAGACCGAACCTTCATAGGGGCTGGTGTCGAGGGTATAGCTGCCGTCGATCTCGCTGCTGATGGCGCTGGCCAGCACTGCCTGTGTGGTTTGCTGACTGCCATCTATGGTGAGTTCTGCCTCGGTAATCGCAAACACCCGGCGGGCGACAGGCAGTTCGTTCTCGGTAATGCTGCCCAGCACCTGTGTGGTGTTGCCGTTGCCGGGGACAACGATGCCACCGCCGCCGCTGCCTCCTCCGGTATCCGCAGGCGGTGTATTGCCGCTTGTCCACACAATATTTTCAGGCTGATAGGCAACAGACATATTCAGCGAGCTTATGGTGCCGTTTCGCCGGGTAACTATTTTGAAAGGCTGCGTTTCATCCTCAAAATCCCAATCCCAACGGGTGACCAGAAAGTAGGCGTAATTGTCGGCAGGAATATTGTTGTCGTTGGATAACTGGGCGTGAATAAACATCAGACCTTCGGCCTGGGGTATCTGGTTTTCGTTGCCTCCAATAAATACTTCATAGCTTCCGTTAAAAATCTGGTGATTATTCGTTCCTTGGTGCTTGGTTGCCGTTAATGCTGTCCCGTTTTTTTTGGCAGAGATATAGGGATAGGGACCTCCGAAAATAACCTCTATTTCAAAGGCAGTATCAAAGGGCAGTGCTTCTGCCCACGCAGCGTCCATCTTGATAGTGCCACTATCATAGCTCTTAAAAATAAGCAGGCCGCTTTCAATGGTGATGTTAGTGACGTTCCCTTTGTCACTGTCGTTGTATGCGGTTCGGATACTCATTAGCGGGATAACTTTATCCGCCATTGAGCTATCAATAATGAGGGTGGCTCTGAAGGCCATTTTATTACTGCTGTAATGCGCCTCCATTAAGCCGTTATTGAGGTAGTCGGTTTGAGCCTTGGCCGCTAAATTTCCGGGTTTGAACCATACGCCAGCCATCAGTCAGCATCCCCCCGAATCTGTAGCGTAAAATCGTCGTTGGTTTCGGTGCCCTGCCCGGCGAGTACCGTTCGGCAAATCCACACCGGAGCGAGGCATCCGTCGGTATTAAATCGAATGGCGTTCCCCACTGCCCAGCCGCTTCCCCACCCATCGGCTTTCAGGGTGAAATAGGGAACACCACTTTGCGGGTTAATCGGAGCCGTATCGGCTGCTGTGGTGCCTGTGGTAATGATCCCGAGCTTTTCTTCGACCACCTGAAAGGCTGAACCACTGGTAAAGATGATCGCCCACTTGCCATAAATGGCACCCTTGTTCGTCACCAGAACCGGGAAATTGACCGTGTTATATTGTGCCGTGGTCTGGTCACCGATCCGGCTGTCTGTCCAGTTCGGGTTGCCGTTGTCCCACACTTTCTGGCTGAAAAAGTGATGCACTCTCGCCTGAATATCCCCGTAAACCACGGCACTGCTGACCGTGGTCGTCTGTGCAGGCAGGTTCCAGGGAACAGGGGCAATAATGGACAGGTCACCGTTAATCTGAACATCGTTTACGACGCTCATGTGCTCGACCCGGTCTTTGATGGTATAGGGTGCGGTCAATGCGCCACCCTGGCTGTCGACCAGGTTCAGGGGGTTGGCAAAGGTGACCGTTCCTGCGGCTTTGTCGAGGGTGTACTGGGCGGCAGCTAATGCTTTTCCGGTGCAGTCCTCCACGGTAATCTCGGCTTGATGGTCACGGCTCAGGGTGATGGTCTGTCCGGCCGTCGGTGTAGCGGCATCGGTGGTGGCGGTGTTACTGATGACCACAATATCCCCTGACCGGTAAATAGGCACCCGGCCATCCGGTGGCAACCTGACGGGGTCAAGGCCGATAAGCTGGGCATCCAGCGGCAGGCTGGTTTCGATGACGCAGTTGTACCGTATGCTGTGGGGAATCACATAAACCGGGTTGGTTCCGTCGGTAAAGTTTAGTTCGCACCAGCCACTGGTTACGTCGATCTTTCCGGACACTTCTGCGGTGGCTATCTCGCCATTCAGGTTGGCTGAAGCAGTAATAATCTGACCGTTATCCACCCGTACTGCACTCAGCTGTAAGCTTCCCTGTCGAACGGGCGAGCCCGGGGTTCTGAAAGCGACAGCGTCAACCCGGAAACCGATGCCTATGGTGGCACCAGCCAGTAAGGTGGCGGTCGCCAGGTTGCCTGATGGGTAGCTGGCCAGTGTGACGACGCCGCCACTGTAATCGATCGTACCGACCTGAATGCCTGCGTTGGTTTCGGTGCTGAGGTTTTTATAGACCGATCCATCCCGGTCAAAATAAGTTTCACCGTTCCACTCAAAAATAACGCTGCCCGGCAGGAGCAGGGTGTTATCCATCAATGGTAACAGGTCGATGCTCAGCTCTGGCGAGGGAATACCTTCGTTGTAAGGTGCATGGGCGAGGTTGCTGGCCTGTGCGATGGCCGTGATGGTACTGCCGTTAAAGGTCTGCGTTTGCTGGGTGTTCGTGGCGATGACTTTGAAATAGCGTTTACCGCCCACCGTGGCATAGTGACTGTTGGTGTACTCGCTATAGGTGTAATCCTGCAAGGCAAGAATCGTAAAAGCCCCGGTCTGGTAGTCAATCGAACCAGTAATACCTCGCCAGCCACCCACTGAATCGTCGCTGATCTGTTTATTGATTCTGGTGGTGGTTTCATAGGTGCTGAAATCATCGCCTCTGGCCTGATTGGGTACGCTGGACTGCTGCTCCACCAAAAACTGCAGCTGTATGGAGCCGGGCAATAAGGGCGCTCCGGGAATAGTGCCACTCATTACGCCCTGGCCATCAATGCTGACCGACACTTCTCCACCGGCACTGGTGCCCTCCTCATAGCTCAGTTGAATTTCGGTGGCACTGTCGGGCAGTGCGTTTAATTTAAAGCTCAATTCACCGGGTGCGTAATGGATAGCCCCTGCGCCATCGCCGGTGAGCAGGCCGTTGCCCTGATCGGTCAATGTCTTGTTCACTCCGCCGGATACATACGTCACGGTCATGCTGCCTGGCTTGATACCCGGGCGGGTGACGGTATGTCGGAAGGTCATGCTGTCCACGCCGATGCTGCCGGTTCTCACGGTCACTTCGTCATCGTTCTGTGCTACATAGCTGTAAACGATGGCACTGTCCGGGTCGGGCAGGGCATCCAGGGTTATCGAAGCGGATCCGGTCGCAAAAATAATCGTTCCCGAACCGGAGCCCGACAGCTGGCCTGCCCCGGTATCTCTTATGTCCTGCCATTTACCAAGGGCGATATAGCTCACCACCAGGGTTCCCGGTCTTGGCTTTGCTTCTGCCAGGTTCAGGGTGTAGTTAAATCCACGGGTTTGCGGGCTGATGGCTATCGTGCCACTGATGGCGGCTCCGGTGATGGCGACGGCAGGCTGATAGGTGGCTGAAGCACTGGCGGTGGTGTAGCTGCTGGAACGCCAGACGTTAATCTCGCCCAGGTCATAATCAATGGTCAGCTCACTGTATTGCTCAGCTTTAGAGCTTAGGTATTACGGACGTTTGAGAAGTTTATTTCTGAAATTAATAAAGCATTTCCAGTGTAACTTCTGAACTGGCCAATTCTCTTATATTACCGACTCTACAAGCAGTCTATGCTGCTCTGGGTTTCGAGCTTAATGTTCG
>OODV01000515.1 GCA_900299555.1 uncultured Endozoicomonas sp. | reverse complement strand
GGTATGAGCTGACGTTCATGTACAGTAACCTGTATGGTCTCTAACCTCCGTACAGTTACCGTAGTCGTACATGGAAGACGTCAGCTCATTGGCCACAGAGCTTAAGGCCCATTTACCTTGGCATCAAGCCCGGATTATCTTTCTTGCCCAGTTCATGCTCTCGCTGCTTCGAGCACGATCAACCAACCTGTATCGCATTGCTGAGCAATTTCAAAGCCCTGCCCTGTCTGAGTCCAGCTACACCCGGATAAAACGCTTTTTTAGAGGCTATGATGTGTGCCTTGAGCAAATAGGTCGCCTTATCCTGCACTGGCTTCAACTGGATCGTTACACCCTGTGCATGGATAGAACAAACTGGAAATATGGCGGCAAAGACGTCAATTATCTTGTCGTTTCTATCGCCTGGCAGGGTGCCTCAATTCCTATCGCATGGACTTGTCTGTCAAAAGGAGGCGGTAATTCCAATACTCAAGAGCGTATTGAGATTATGGAAAGGGTGCTTGCTCTTATCCCGGCCGAACAGATTGATAACCTGCTGGCTGACCGGGAGTTCATTGGTCAAGAATGGTTTGACTGGTTAGAGCAAAACAACATCCTTTTCAGACACCGCATACGGGAGGACTTTAGTGTAGATGGGCGTAACGGAGGGAAAATCCGTGCAGGTCACCTGTTTCGCCATATTAAGATCAATCAGTCTGAAGTTTGGATGACTAAGCGTCGTGTATCTGGCGTCTTACTCTTTATCGCTGCCCGACGCTCAACCAAAGGGTTGATGATTGTGGTTGGTACCAAAAATCCAGAGAGAATGATTGAAGATTATTCAAGGCGGTGGGGCATCGAAACACTGTTTGGTTGCCTGAAGAGCCGTGGTTTTGAGATTGAATCAACACACATGACTGAACCAGAGAAAATGGACAAACTTATGGCGATTATGGCCCTGACTTTTCTTTGGTGCATGGTTGCCGGGCACTGGAAGTATGGAGAAGCGGACCAACAACCTCTGAACAAACATTACCGCCCTGCGAAAAGCCTGTTTCGTCTTGGTTTAGACTTGCTCAGGAGGGTGTTGATCAACTCGTGCTCAAAAAAAGATCCAGTAGTGTTCACGGACTTGCTATATGTTTTGTCCCGTACATAG
>OODV01000612.1 GCA_900299555.1 uncultured Endozoicomonas sp. | reverse complement strand
ACTGGCTGGAAGCCTTGGTGCTGTTATCTCGAATCACTTCAGTGGGAATTGCTGTGGGGGGGAAGGTGTAGTTTCGTTTGAATAGTAACAATAATGTGAGCCGGGTCAGCTCTTTCTATGTGCTGATCTGGCATTTAAGACCCCTTCTGAATAAATTATCAATTTACTCAGCCCTCATATCAATCTAGTAGTATTGAAACAATGTACGTCGCAGTAGCCTTATTTTCGCCCGGCGATTTTATTCCCGGACGACTACCCACAGCTGAAAACCGGTTTGTCAAAATTGCTAACTGGATTAACAAGAACACTATTGAGGATGTTAGCTGTAAAGTCATTATCTTTACAGACACATTTATACACAAAGGCTACCTCTCGATCTGGATTAATCTGTATCTTTCGACTTCAGATAATATTGGTTTTGTATTTATTAATACTGATGAATTAACAAGTAATGTAGTTCAGTTAAATTTTGATAATGATAAAGAGACAAAACTGGAAAAATACGACAGTAAATGGTTAGAGAAAGCAGAAGAAATACTGGTAGACAATCTTCCAGATGGATACCTTGATTTGCTGACCATTCCAAGAGAACTTGAAAATGTCGTGGATAGTTACGGTGTTGTATATCCAATGCCAGATCTGGATGAACTATACGAATGCAGCATAGATGAAGGTAAGTTGATAGAACTCTTTAATCTCGCTTACGACCATTCTGTTAATCTGAGTCTGCAGAATCTCTGCCTTGATATCTGCCTCCAGAACCATGATATTACTGAAGAGTTAGGTGCCCAGGAATATCTGCTGGATGTAGCCGCTTTAATCATTTATCTTCATGAAGCCAGTGGTGCTGGGGATGCGTGGTCAAGCGAGCCCCCAGAATGGGACGAGTTTCTTGATGCTCTGTCCATCAGTCATTTTACATTAGGTCTCTACGCAGACGCAGATGATCTATTAGGCGAAGAGAACATTCTTGAGGCAGCCTTTAAATCAATTACGGATAGTCGAAAGCATAAGATGGCAGCTCTTTTGATAGATTATCTGGGGGGGCATACAGGAGCGGTATTCACACTCTGGCAAGCCATGGCTAGCTTGAATTCTGGATTCCAGTCATCTAGGTTTGATGCTATTTTTGACGATATAAATGATTATGACGATCATAATCTTGTTGATTTTTCAAGCTACTTTGAATGCTCACCAGTTCAATCGACAACTGATAGTCGAACTCATTTACTCTCAGATGATTGGCTTATTCTGAGCTCATTAGACAGAATGATTGATGAAATCAGTGGTTACTATTTTTCGGATAATCAGTATCTTTTCCTGAAGGAATTTCGTACTGCTTTAAAGAATTTCCCACTCTCTGCTGAAAAAAGACACTGCCACATACGTATCGAACAGGATTTATGCGAAAATAATGAAGGTAGATTCCATGAATTCAGACTGAAATCACAAGAACTTAAGATTACTTCAGGAATTCTTGAAAATTTTGAAAGGGAGGGTGAGAAAGAAATTATTAAAGACTACTGGCAATTCCCAAAATTTAACGATAAATACATCACTGCAACGTTGATTAATTCAAAAAAAATGTTTGAGATAGAAAATGGGTTAACATCTATGCTGGAATGTGCCAGACGTCATGTTTCGGACTAAACGCTGCAACAACCAAAAATCAGAACCATACTCAAGCTGTAGAAGTTTCCTAGGATGGAATACCTAAGAGGTTGTAAATCTTTCTATGGCATCTCACTCACTTGCCAAACGACGCTCTCCACCCAACTTCTGCCTAGCGGCTTCGCCTTCTTCACGGTGTCGTAGATATTTAGCAATTTCATAAGAAATAATAAGGTACCAAGGTAGAAAAATAGCAGGATACACTCATTTTAGGGACAGACGCTATTAATCTAAAATACTGCATCCTATGACTACCCTGTCATCTTGTTTTCCATGCCGACAGCAATTCCCACTGAAGTGATTCGAGATAACAGCACCAAGGCTTCCAGCCAG
>OODV01000130.1 GCA_900299555.1 uncultured Endozoicomonas sp. | reverse complement strand
TTATTCCCTGGTTCAGGATTCGTGGCTGCTGGAACCGATATGAGCAAAAATTAGAGCTGATTTCAAATAATCAGCACGAACGGACATTAAGTTCGAAACTCAGAGCAGCATAGACTGCATGTAGAGTCGGCAATACAAGAGAATTGGCCAGTTCAGAAGTTACACTGGCGATTCTTTATTAATTTTAGAAATAAACTTCTCAAACGTCCGTAATACCTAAGCTCTAAAGCTGAGTTTATAGAAATGGTCCTGGTTTATTTGAACGCAGCGGTTATAGAAAGCAGCACATACTGGATGGTGACGGCATGATTCAGGCAATAAATCTGATGAATGGCAGGGCTCGCTACCGCAATCACTTTGTAAGAACCCCAAAATATCTCAGAGAGCAGGCTACCTGACGCTTTCTTTATCCAACATGAACAACGCTGGCACCAGAAAGAATGTCAGAAAACAGAGGTTTTCTACTCTCAATGGCCCTGAATGGTGACACAGGAAAAAGCTTTCTTGCCATACTGGATACCGCACATGTCAGCGCAGGCCCACTAGCTCTCATTCATTTACGTCACCATACCCCCTTCTCATTCCATGGCACATGGTTAGATAAAAGATAAACAGGGCAATCAGGGTTCACCCTTCATATATACCTCTACCCAATGGATTTCACGTTGCTACGCGGCGGCAAATGAGCGAATACAGCCAACAAAGTTGCAACTTGAAAGGCGACGCACAGCAAAAACCGCTGATCATCTCCCCAGATAATCAGCGGTTCGTAATCTCTTTTGAGCTCATAACACCTAGCCTGTTAATACGCTCTCTGCTCTTACACCATCAAACCTTCTGGGTTTTCCTGATTAGCATTCCTGATTGGGAACACTTCTTTCATCATCAGCTTGTGACCGGGATGACTGGGCGTCACTTTTGGCAACACTTTTGACTACGAGATAATTATAGAAAAACCGGCCTGGCAAAAGATTGCGAATTAATGGATAAAAGACCGAAAAAGCGCAATAATCTGCCAGAAATCAACCAACTAATAAAAGAAAATATCATGAAGCTCGATCGCTACGATATCCATATACTTCAAGAGCTGCAGAAGAATGCCAGTATCAGTAATCAGGACCTGGCTGACTTGATTGGGCTGACCCCCTCTCCGTGCCTTCGAAGAGTTCGACAGCTGGAGGAGTCAGGACTGATAAAAGACCACGTCACCCTATTGAACCCCGATAAACTGGGACTAAGTCTCACTGTCCTGATCCACATCAGCATGGACAGGCATACACCAGAACGTTTTGAACATTTTGAAGAAACCATCGACAGTTATGATGAGGTTGTAGAATGCATGCTGATCACGGGGCAGTCTGCAGACTATATGATCAAAGTGATGGTGCCTGATATGAACTATTATCAGGACTTTCTACTCAATAAAATCACCCGGATTCAAGGAGTCACCGGCGTACACTCCAGCTTTGTACTACGACAACCTATTCGAAAGACAGCTCTCCCTCTCAGCCATCTCAGAACTCAAACATGATATTTGCGTAAGCAAGATGTTATAGGATTCTGAAGTTTTTATTGGCCCATATGTTAGGGGCTGTTGACGTTTCATTACGAAATTCAGTGGCTAAGAAAAGCATCATATGCGCGAAATCGTTTGTGAAGGGGTATCAGGGCGCCCCGAGGCGTCAACAGACCCTAGAATGGAATGCCATCAGTAATGATGAAAAATGTTTTGCCTTGACCGTTTCGCTATGACTTTTTATCCAGGACTCACCTTCCTTAACGCGAAGGAAGGAAGAGAATGGTAGAGCTGATATCCTTGAAACCAACCACTAAATAGCCCAGATTCATACTCACCAGACCATGCTCATCACTGGTTACAAAGGATGATTGAAAATTCGCCCGATTTGCACCAATGGCAGGGTGGTTAAACAGTGAAATAAAAGCCCCTTCCTTTTCCAGTTGTTTTAATGCGGCCACAACTGCATTAACCATTGCCTGTTCAGAGGGGGGCTTTGAGCGTTGCTTTTAGAATATCAAAGATCACTTCACTGACACTCTGGTCAGCAGAGGCTGAAGAGAGTGAACTTTCATCAAAATCACTGATATCCCAGCCCTGGATGCCCATGACATCGGTATACCGTCCATACCACTGGACCAACTGGGTATTTTTATCATAGTCATGGCTGGCAGCCAGCTGAGCAAACAGCGTTGAATTGATAACATCTTCCGTCGCCTGCTGATCTACATGCTGAGAAACAGCGACAAAGCTGCCATTGTCAACAAAAAGCCTTTTACTGCAGTCTCAGGCCCCTGAACCAAAAAGAGCTCTTCAGTGCCATCCGATGACCTTTCTGCAAGCCTGATCTTTTGCAGAGCCTCAAACCTACCCGATAACATCATACTTCCCTTTTGCTTAAAAGGCACAACATCATGATGCCCTGCAAAAACGCTTGAGACCACAGGCGAACACAGAAAAGCGATAGAACAGACTACTTTTTTTGCGATAAGGCTGACAGCATCATACGACTCCAACCGAATGGATTGAGAATTACGCACAATCATCAGTGTATTTCGATATTTGAAAGCTGCCTTTTAATATCTCCTATAAATCTAAAACCCTAGCCCGCTATAGAGAGAAAATTAATCGGACACACCTTTTTCTATTGGCACTCTGCAGCGCCCCACTGATAAACTGATTCCTCATCCTGACATCACCTATAAAAATAACAATCTGTCGTATACAGGCTTCAGGCTATGAAGAAAGAACATCACAACCGTCACATTAGCAGAGGCTGGCAGCTCACACTCTCGATCTCCTCCACGTTCATTATTGTTGCTATCGGATTCACCCTGATCTTCGCTCCTGCAGCCATTGAAAAAGGTACGAATATTGTCAGCACTCACTCCCCTTACCCGATCTCACAGGAAGCCTCCAGCCTCCACCAACGGCTGACCGTTGCGGATCTTCATGCCGACAGCCTGCTATGGAATCGAGACCTGAGCCAGAAAGCCAGTTATGGACATGTCGATCTTCCAAGACTTCAGCAAGGCAATGTTGCCATACAAACATTTGCAGTTCCGACCAAATCACCAAGAGGCCAGAATTACAGCCGGAATGAAAACAATGCGGCTGATGGCATAACCATGCTTAGCATGATTCAGGCCTGGCCACCAGCCACCTGGAATAGCCTTTATGAAAGAGCCCTCTACCAAGCCGGAAAGCTTCATAAGGTTGAACAGAGCAACCCGGAAGATCTGAAAATCATTCGCAGCCAGGCAGATCTGAAAGCAGTCTTGGCATCACGCCAAAAGGGCAGCCAGAAAGTTGCAGGATTGCTCGCACTGGAAGGAGCCCATGCCCTTGAGGGCAATCTTGATAACATGAAAGGCCTTTATGATGCCGGTTACCGTATGATTGGTCTGCACCACTTCTTCGATAACCGCCTCGGGGGTTCTCTGCACGGTGTCAGCGGTTCTCGCCTGAGCCTGTTTGGTCGCCGCGCACTGGCTAGAATGGAAGAGTTGAATATGATCGTCGATCTGGCTCACTCCTCAGAGTCCGTGGTTGATGAAGTATTGAAACTGGCAAAGCATCCTGTCGTGATCTCTCACACTGGTATTCTTGGAATCTGTGATTCACCCCGTAATATTTCAGATGACTTGATCCAGCGTATTGCAGAAAAAGGCGGATTAATTGGCATCGGCTTTTGGGACGCTATCTGCGACACATCTCCAGAAGGTATTGTTAATACCCTGCGTTATGCGATTGATCTGGCAGGAGAAGATCATATTGCCCTGGGTTCAGACTTTGATGGAGGGACAAAGGTCAGTCTGGATACTTCTGAACTGGCTATTTTGACAGAGTTGATGATCAGAAAAGGCTTCTCTGAAACAGAGATTAGAAAAGTAATGGGAGAAAACGTTCAGAAGTTTCTGATGAAACATCTTCCAGAAGAAAAAATAAAGACATAAAAAAACCTTCCTGATTTCTCAGGAAGGTTTTATATGGCTGGGGTGGAGGGATTCGAACCCCCGCATGTCAGGATCAAAACCTGATGCCTTACCGCTTGGCGACACCCCAATTTTATTCTTTATGCGAAAAGCACAACCGAATTAGTGGTAGCTAGGGGCAGATTCGAACTGCCGACCCCAGCATTATGAGTGCTGTGCTCTAACCAACTGAGCTACCTAGCCACAAAACCGGATCGCTATTGTCGTGATTCAAATCTCTCATGTCAAGAAACATGCCAGCCTTTATCACAACAAAGGGATAATGGCTGGGGTGGAGGGATTCGAACCCCCGCATGTCAGGATCAAAACCTGATGCCTTACCGCTTGGCGACACCCCAGCAAAACAAGCGAACAATAAACACTTCGCTCTTACAATGCCTCCGATGCTATTATACGAAAACTCGATTTAGCAACCATCACATAACCTATCGATAAGTGAGTGATGGTAGCTAGGGGCGGATTCGAACCGCCGACCCCAGCATTATGAGTGCTGTGCTCTAACCAACTGAGCTACCTAGCCGCCGAAAGATGGTGCGCACTTTAGTGATTTCACCCGAGACTGTCAAGCAAAAAGCATATAAGCCCGACAGATTTAACTCTTAATAAACGACAAAATACCAACAGCTATTTTTCAATACCCCAAAAAAAAAGGCACGGATTTTAACGTGCCTTTTTTTACCGCATAACTGGCTATCAGACATTAAACAGGAAGTGCATAACATCACCATCCTGAACAATATAAGCCTTACCTTCTACACGCAGACGACCTGCTTCTTTTGCGCCCTGCTCGCCACTATATTTGATGAAATCATCATAACTGGTCACTTCAGCACGAATAAAGCCGCGCTCAAAATCAGTATGAATGACACCGGCAGCCTGTGGCGCTGTTGCACCGACTTTAACAGTCCAGGCCCTGACTTCTTTCACGCCAGCAGTAAAATAAGTTTGCAGACCAAGCAGCTCATACCCGGCACGAATGACACGATCTAACCCAGGCTCTTCCATACCCAGATCTGCCAGAAACTCCACTCGCTCCTCATCATCCAGTTCAGCAATTTCGGATTCCAGCTTGTTGCAGATCGGCACAACCACAGCCCCTTCCTGAGCTGCAATTTCCCGAACAGTATCAAGATATTCGTTATCCTCAAAGCCATCCTCATCCACATTGGCAATATACATTGTGGGCTTGATGGTCAGCAGGTGGAACAAACGAACAAGCTTCCGCTCATCATCACTCATGTCCATTGAGCGGACCGGATTACCCGACTCAAGATGTGGAATCACTTTCTCCAGTAAAGCCTTCTGGGCCACTGAGTCCTTGTCCCCGCCCTTGGCGGAACGGGCAACACGCTGCAGCTGCTTTTCACAACTTTCAAGATCAGCCAGCACCAACTCCATATTGATAATTTCAATATCAGCCCGTGGATCAATCTTATTCGCTACATGAATAACGTTGTCATTTACAAAACAGCGAACAACATGTGCGATAGCGTCCGTCTCACGGATATTCGCCAGAAACTTGTTACCCAGCCCTTCACCCTTGGAAGCACCCTCCACAAGACCCGCAATATCCACGAACTCCATTGTGGTCGGCAACACTCGCTGAGGTTTAACAATTGCCGCCAGTTTATCCAGACGGGGATCTGGCATGGCAACAACACCGGCATTGGGCTCAATGGTGCAGAAAGGGAAGTTTTCTGCATCAATACCCGCCTTGGTTAAGGCATTAAAGAGCGTTGACTTACCAACGTTTGGCAGTCCAACGATGCCACATTTGAAACCCATAGCGCTTATGCTCGCTTCTGAAATATCTAATTGGAACGAATTATAAAGACTGGAAGAAAAAATTTCAGAACTTTTATTTTGGAAATATGACCAAAAACGCCCCAAGAATCCATCTTCGGGCGCTCAATATATTCAAGCCTGAATAAGAACTAGCCGAATTTTGGCAGGACTCCCATCAGATCCAGACCTGCCAGCACCATGGCAGCAATACCAAACAGGAAGATCAGCGCCATTCTCAAAATACCACCTGGCACCTGATATCCCTCTTCACCTTTCTGGCGACCAATCCAGGCCATCACAACCGGGGAGAGAATACAGAAAATGACCAGTACCAGCCCCGCAAACCCGATAGCCGTGATAAAACCATTGGGCAGAAACATGCCCAACAGGGTTGGGGTAATAAAAGTAATTGCAGCTGTTTTTAAACGACCGGAAAAACTGTTGTCAAAACCAAACAAATCTGCAATGTAATCAAACAGACACAGCGCCACACCCAGGAACGAACTGGCTACTGCCATATTAGCAAACCACTGCAGCACAGACGAAAGGTTCATATTCAGACCGTTTTCTGAAAGAGCACCCAGCATATCGCCAATATTACCTCCGGCAGCGATGATGGCCGGGAACGCCTCACGGGGCAGGTTTCCAAAAAAGCTGAACTGCCACAGGGCATAAAATGCCAGAGCCAACAAAGAACCAACCAGCAAAGCAAACCTTACCTTCTGACCGTCTTTATTCAGGTAACGGGTAATACTGGGTACCGCAGTTTGCATACCAAAGCTGACCGTCAAAAAGCCCAACGCGCCAAAAGAGAAAGGAAATGCTTCAGAAAATGACAAGCCTGGCATCAGGTAGGCTGAAGAGGCATTACTCAACAAACCACTGATACTCCACAGGAAGGTAATCACCATCCCACCAATAAGCACCGTACTGACACGATCAACCGCGCGGGTACCAGTCACTACGATAGCAGACAGGACCAGGGCAAAAACAAAGCTGGCCATAGGGGGTGACAGAGACACTCCATCAAACGCCTCAAGCGAATAGGTGATAATGGAGCTGCCACCGGAAATGTAGGCATAAGTCAGGATGTAACAGAGAAAGGCAACAGAAGCGCCATTAACAACACGCCCAATAGAACCAATGGTTCCCTCGGCAATAGAATCAAAGCTCGCACCCAGCGGGAACCGCAGGTTGGCTTCAAGTAGATAGAGTGCAGCGCTATACATGCAATACCAGGTAAAAACCATCAGCAGCATAGAGTAGCCAAACCAGAGACCACTGGTTGCCACTGGAAGTGAAAACATGCCAGCACCGATCGCGGTTCCAGCAACAATCACTGTTCCTCCAAGGACTGAACCCTGCTTCCCGGCAGAATCCGCAGAACTTTCCGTTATAACTGCTTCAGACATTATTATTCCTACTGCTTTATGGAACTTTTTCGTTCGCTCAAGGCTGTTTTAATAAAGACTCTGGCTATTTAGATTTGTTCAATCATTGCCATTTCGGTATCAGATAACGTTTTCAGATAATTGGAACAACGGGTCACCTTGGTGATGCTCACCCCGATTCGCCTGGCAATTTCTCGCTGAGACTCTTCTCCAGAAAGCAGGGCTCGCATTATGGCCAGCCTTGAACCTATTGCATCCTGCTCTTCTTGAGTCAGTAACACCCTCATAACCTCATGGAGCGCATCCACACCCTGCTGCTCCTTCAGCAGTTTGACAACCTGAAACCAGGACTCAGTTTTCATGCCTTGTTCAATTCATCCGAAACACCCGTACTGATGTAACAGTACAAAAGTACAGGCATTACCGATATTACGGAAAATACTAACAGCTGCATCTAAAATAATTAGAAGCTCAGAATTTCTTTACCAAGGCCTATGGACGTTTCATTGCGTGTTCAGCGTATCAGGGTGTCCCACTATGCCTTCGTTGCGGGATTTTTCTAAGCCAGACCGCACATCCCACCCCAAGAATGCAACGAGACATCAACAAGCCATGTTGACTCAAAAAATCGAATTTTTAGTACAAAAAGATGTCCAAGCGATCAATGCTCAAAACTAATCACTAAAAAGCGGTTTGTGGCCAGCACATGCCTTCAAACCTTCTTAATTTTGAAAGGTGTATCTCCATAGCTCTTTTCTTACAACCAAAGGTTGAAAATCCTGTGAATCAATTTATTAAAACCGTCATTTTGAATGCGATACTTACACTGGCAACTTTTCCTCTAATCGCAACTGGAGACAGCACCCTCCCAATAGAAACCAGTGAGCATCAATTTTCTTACTTCGGAGCCACAGGATACACCCTTGAAAAACACTCCGATGCACCACCGGTTATTACCATCCACTTTGACCACTGCATTGATTCCACCCTGGCCAGAGAAAAAAGAATGGCCAAAGGCATTCTCATTGGAAATGATCGAGTCCTTGCTCCTGCTGATTATTTTATCGATCCATGCTCTCCCCCTATTGTGTTACCTGAAAAAGCCTCACAAATATCAAACAATTATTTTTGTCACGATCAGCGTATTAAAAATATTTCTCACCTATCTCTAATTCCAGAGAACAAACCAGAACCAGAAAACGACGCCGAAGATGATGAAGCCAGACAAAGAGCGAGATTAGCTACCCCAAGAATCATCAGAGTACTCAATGAACTGAATTTCGATGGAACCTCAACGGTTGATGCTCTTCTATGCCACAAAATTGAAAATGGAGTGATCAATCCCAAGCCAACAGTCGCTGTTCTTTCTCTGAGCAAAAGAGGAGCGGCGACAATACCAACAGATATCTCCACTGCAACGATGGCTGAAAGTAATCACGAGACAGAAGGGGACTATGCGGCTTCCAGCTCTCTACTGCTTAGAAACCAGATGCACTTTTATAATGAAGAAACAGAAGCTGAGCCAGACTTCGATAACATAATTCAACTCATTGACGCCGCCAGACAGTTACAGCTTGTTGAAGAAAATAATGGCAACCAGAAATTTGATGCACAGCCTGTCGCACTCATCACGCTTATCAATGGACAGCATCACCTCAAGGCCCTTATAAATGACTGGGAGCTGATCAGTGAATTTCCATCACTGTACGACCTTCCTGATTATGCCCAGAGGCACCCATACATCAGCAAACTCTGGAAGGGCACAAGCCCGATTACAGGAACCATCAGTCACACCCTTGGCATGAAAAGCGTTCCCGGCATGACTGGTGCTGCAGGAGGCCTTCTGGCAACCGTAGAAATAGCGACTACAGCCACAGTCCTTTATGTTATTGGCAACTGGATTACCTCATCTTCTCCTTACGTCTATACCGCCATAAAGTTTGGACTAGGGTTCATATTAGCCAAGGGATTCTATCGCTGGGCAACAACTGACTATTAGGGTTTATTCTCAGGGGGGTGTTATCAACTGGACATACAGCCATCCACACCCCCTCAAGGTAGACATTAAGGATGTTTTGCTTGCTGCCACTAGCGCTGCCGTCATTTTATGTCCTTTGCCAACGGATGCGGGCATATTGATTGGTACGTGCTGTCGTTCTTGAATTGGAACCACGAAGCACACAAATAAATTATCGGATAGATGCTTAATGTCTAACGCAACAGGGGTTGTTAACCCCACCTATTACATGAGATGCCTGCATGTAATGGAAAAGTAATTAACAATATGCAGGGCTGCAAAAACAACTACATTTGATGGATTGTATTCTTAAGCTTGTGGATCACTAGATGCCAGACAGAAATATAACCGTGGGAATAATTTGTGGAGGCCCTTCCCCTGAAGCTGATGTTTCAAGACTTTCAGCCGGGCGTATCAGCCTTCCGCTAGAAAAAAACTACCATAAAGTGGTGACACTTGAACTGGATGGAGCGCTTCCAGCCAACCTGATCCATCACCAGGTTGATGTAGTTTTTCCTGTGGCCCACGGCCCAATGGGTGAGGATGGGTGTCTTCAGGGGCTCCTTGAAATCATGGGCATCCCCTATGTTGGATCAACAGTTCTTGGAAGCGCCTGCGCTCTGGATAAAGTCACAACCAAGCGCATTCTGCAAGCAGCAGGCATTCCTATGGCAAAAGACTGCGTTGTATCTCGAAATAACCCCTTAAACCTATCCGTCACTCACTGCCTGGAAAAGCTGGGTGAAAAGGTCATAATAAAACCTTTTGCTCAGGGATCTGGTATCGGTATTCAATTTGCTCAAGGAGAAAGGGAGCTGACAGAACGACTCAGAAGCGGCTTTGAAAAAGATGAGCAGCTGCTTGTGGAAACATTCATTCATGGCAAAGAAGTCACAGCCGGTGTACTAGAGCTGGGCACCACACAAATACTTCCAACCACAGAAATAATTACACCTGATAATGCATGGTACGACTATACTCACCGCTACACCCCTGGCCTCAGTGAGCATATTATTCCCGCCCGCATTTCTGACTACCAGAAGAAAAGAGTACAGGAAATAGCCCTGCAGGCTCACCAGCTGGTTCGCTGCCGGGACATCAGCCGATCAGACTTTATTATCCCTCAGAATGGTGAGCCCATTTTTTCAGAGATCAACAACCTTCCAGGTATGACACCAACCAGCTTGTTTCCTGATGGAGCAAGGCATGCCGGAATAGAATTTGAAGAGCTGATATGCAGACTGATTGATCATGCCATGCTTCGAAAAGAAAAACAGTTTGACAAAAATAAATATTGGCCAATCCCTGAGTTGAACATATCAATTCAGTAACCGGTTTTATTCAAATCAAAAGCAGCCTTTCAGGCTGAAAAGGTATGCAATTCCTGCACAGCCTTGGATCGCTTGCCATTCAAAGCTTCAGGCGTAACGCGAATAGATTCACCAATAACGGCATCTATTTTTTGCCGCTCAGCGATAGAAGGCTTGGTTAACACATAGTTAACCACGTCTTTGCTATTTCCCGGATGACCGATACCAAGACGAAGCCTCAAAAACTCACGACTATTACCGAGGGATGAAATGATATCTCTGAGACCATTATGACCACCATGACCACCACCCTGCTTCAGCCGACCAACACCGGCAGGTAGATCAAGCTCATCATGGACAACAAGAATAGATTCAGGAGGAATTTTGAAGAAAGTTGCCATAGCACCAACGGCCTGACCACTTCGATTCATAAAAGTTGTGGGGTTAAGCAGGCGAACTTCCTGTCCACCTATTTGCAGTCGAGCAGCCATGCCGAAGAATTTTTTCTCCGGCTGCAAGATCACACCATGGCTTCTTGCTAACTGCTCAACGTACCAGAAGCCGGCATTATGACGGGTGTCTTCATATTGTGCTCCAGGATTTCCCAGCCCCACAACCAGTCGAATCGACTGTTCCGAAGATTTTGCCATAATGCCATCGCCTCCTTATGCTTATTCTTCGCCAGCTTCTTCAGCAGACTCTTCGTCAGAAGCACCGCGAGTAGCCTGAACACTGGCAATATCCAGATCCTGACCATGAGCGATAACTTCAACACCAGCAGGAATAGTCAGATCGCTCAGGTGAACGTGACCACCCACTTCAACATTAGCCATGTCTACTTCGATGAACTCAGGCAGATCACCTGGCAGACACTTGATTTCGATATCTACACGGTTGTGCACGATAGCACCACCAGCCTTCACACCAATACAATCTTCTTCGTTCAGGAAGTGCAGAGGAGCATGAGTAGTGATTTCATGGTCTGCATCAACACGCAGGAAGTCCATGTGCATGGCAAACTCTTTAGCAGGGTGTCGCTGCAGGTCCTTCAGGATAGCCTGCTGCTTGGCACCGTCAACAGTCAGGATCAGTACCTGAGAGTAAAAAGCTTCAACTTCCAGAGCCTTACGAATAGCTTTACCTTCCAGAGTGATCTGGACAGGCTCTGCTTCACCACCGTAGATGATAGCAGGCACCAGGTCAGCACGACGCAGGCGGCGGCTCGCACCCTTCCCAATATCCTTACGCGCTGTTGCGTTTAATACGATTGCTTCAGACATGTTTATCTCCAATAACCTATCGCCGCCTTGCGACCAGGGACGATAGTGCTCTTTAAAAGAGCTTCAAACAGAACCCCACAAAGGGATTCAAAGGTGCGATATCATACCGGCATGAGGTAAAAAAGCAAAATAAGTTTACCGCATCGAACTGGGTATTTACTGAAAATCACTGCTGTCCGGTTAAAAAACGGGAAGGAGCTTAAAGAGCCTGCCCCTGCTGCTTTACATCAGAATAGCCCTTGTCCAGACAGCTTTTCTGGAACAGACAAAGGACAGGCATGAAGCATCATAACAGCGTTTTTCAACAGTTGCTCAGGGCGATACCCCGTCACCAGTTTCAAAAGATGGTTGACCGGCATAATGACGATCACAGAGTCAGAAAACTGCCTTGCCGGACGCAACTCGTTAACAAAACAAATGCTACAGCTTTAAATAAGCCATTAATTTTTAGACACAAAAAAGGAGGCCCGAAACAGGGCCTCCTTTGTAGAGCAGAAAGAAAACTTAGAGCTTACTGAAACATCGCACTGATAGACTCTGCATTACTGATGCGACGCACAGACTCAGCCAGCAGAGGAGACATATCCAGCTGACGGATTTTATCAAGCGCCTGTGCAGCAGGGCTCAGAGGAATAGTATTGGTAACGACCAGCTCATCCAGTTCAGAGTTTGCAACATTCTCCAGCGCACGCCCGGAAAGAATTGGGTGTGTACAATAAGCATAAACCGCCTTGGCACCTTTTTGCTTCAATGCTGCTGCTGCCTGACAAAGCGTGCCCGCAGTATCCACCATATCATCAACAAGAATACATGTGCGCCCGGAAACATCACCGATGATGTTCATGACTTCACTCTTATTCGCTTCTGGACGACGCTTGTCAATAATGGCTAGATCAGAGTTCAGACGTTTGGCTACTGCACGAGCACGAACCACACCACCATGATCAGGGGACACCACCATTACGTCACTGTAATCACGGCGCTCAATGTCATCGAGAAGAATTGGTGAACCATAAACGTTATCAACCGGAATATCGAAAAAGCCCTGAATCTGGTCAGCATGCAGATCAACCGTCAACACACGATCCACACCCACACCAGCAATCATATCCGCAACCACCTTGGCACTGATAGCCACACGACTGGAGCGGGGACGACGATCCTGACGGGCATAACCAAAGTAAGGCAGCACAGCAGTAACACGTACAGCAGAAGAACGACGCATGGCATCGGCCATCACCAGCAGTTCCATCAGGTTGTCATTGGTCGGCGCACAGGTCGACTGGATGATAAATACATCCCGACCACGAACATTTTCCTGAATTTCTACGGCACATTCGCCATCACTGAAGCGGCCAACATAAGCCTTGCCAAGTGGGATATGCAGGTGATTGACAACTTTATGAACCAAATCCGGATTTGAGTTGCCGGCAAACACCATCATTTTCGACACGGGAAATTACCTTGCTTGGATACTGGGCGTAGGTGGAAAAATCGATAACAAAGAGGGGAATCAGACAATAAACTGTCTGAAAATCTAGTACAAGCCGACACGAGGGAATTGCTTTCGGTATAACAAGGTACACGCACAAAACTCTGCACAAAGAGCTGGCTGGGGTGGAGGGATTCGAACCCCCGCATGTCAGGATCAAAACCTGATGCCTTACCGCTTGGCGACACCCCAGTAAATCTCTCTATCAATCCGTGCACAATCCAGGCCGACTTATCGTAGTTAACATCAAAAAATTTGCACACGTTACACCATCACGGGGTAACCTGCATGCTGCAAAGCTGTATGCAGCGGCGAACGATTGATACCGCGCGCCACAAAGCTGTGTAGCTTTGATGTGTCATCCGCAATCTCAGGACGAGAAACGTTAAGAGACAGTTCAGCCTGTGCCGCTAACGCCTGTTCGCGACTGGCAAACCGGGCAAATACTGATGCCCCCGAACCACTCATCATGGCCCGCCCGATGCTTGAATCTGCGAGATTATCCAACAGAGAGAGCGTTTTATCAACCTCAGGATACAGTGCGCGAACCAGAGGCTCGAAATCATTTCGCCGCGGTTGCTGCGAAACCTGATCAAGAACAGCGCACTCTCCGTCAAGAGCGGCGCAGACTTTAATCGGCAATGAATCCCTTGTCAAATCACTATGCCCATACATAGCGGCAGTATTAACCTGAGCATCCGGGACAACGACAAGGAACCAGTCTTCCTCGGGCTCTACCGGCGTGAGAACCTCACCAATCCCTTCTGCAAAAGCACTATGCCCACGCACAAAAACCGGAACATCGGCTCCCAGCCTCAAACCAAATTCCGCCAGATGATCAATAGTAAGGCCCAATTCCCACAGCGCATTCAGACATAACAGGGCAGTCGCTGCATTCGAGCTCCCCCCCCCCAGACCACCGCCCATAGGCAATCGTTTGTCCAGAAGAATATTGACTCCCTGCTGACACCCTGTCTCTTGCTGAAGAAGGCGGGCCGCCTTGACAATCAGATTATCCTCTGGAGCCACACCATCGAGATCGGAAGCAAGACTGACATCTGAATTGTTTAAGGCAAACGTCAGTCGATCACCAAAATCCAGAAACTGAAAAAGTGTTTGCAAATTATGATAGCCATCTGATCTACGACCAATAATATGAAGAAACAGATTCAACTTGGCCGGGGCTGGCAACACCAATTCTGTCAGCATCCAGAAGACTCCAGAAAAACATTGTTATGCTAAAAAGCCTGTAATAATGACTTATAAAACCCTGTAGGGGAAGCCCGCCCCCCTAAAGCTGCCAGCTGCTTGCCATAAAGCTCAGGGTGACATCGCCATGGGTAACCTTCAACTTTGCAGGCAATCTTAGTGACTTACTAAACCCGTATTGCTGATAAGCAACCGTCCAACCCTGTTGCTCAATTTTTTCAGGGTAACCCAGATTATTCAGTTGAATCTGCGCATTACTGCCCGGAGCCGGAAGCCCCCTGACCCAATACGTTAGATTACTGACTGGAAACTGCAACCCGGTAAGAGAATAAAGAAGCACTTCAGGTGATGGGCCATAGCGGGTTTCATCCGATGCAGTGACCGTTACCCCTCCCGAATCTCCCGACACACGTGCAATCGCAGCACCAAAAGGCCCATCAAGAAACAGCTTGTAATGATCTCCCTGCTGCCGCCAGTCAAGGGACATTGTACCCGACCGCCCCGGCACCCTGAGATTAAGACGCCCAGTCATTTGCCAAACCTGAAGCTGACTCAAGCGCTCACGGTGGAGTTTCCAGCGCAACTCTTTCTCTTCATCGCTCACTTTCCCACCCGTATCAACGGATCGTGAAGCACAACCAGTAAGGATAAAAAATGACAGAGCCAGTAAAACTTTTAACCAAAAAAAGGATTTATTAACATCCATACCAATGAACACCAAGCAACCATAAGCGGAAAGTGTCGCAGCCCCCGAACCATGAAAGTAGCCACAGTGCCGGAAATAGCGACGTTTTCATAGTAAAAATTACTGTGCTTTACTGACCGTTTCCGATTGATCCTCAAGACCAGCCCCTGTCAGGCGGTCCATCGTATCCTGTAATATCTGACTGTCCGGACTTTTCTGCAGAGCTTCTGCCCATAGAGATCTGGCCGCTTCATGCTCTCCCTTGACCCAGAGAACTTCACCCAGGTGCGCAGCGATCTCAGCATCAGGAAACTGAGTGTATGCCATCCTCAAATACTTTTCTGCCTGCTCAAAGTTCCCAAGGCGAAATTGCACCCATCCCATACTGTCCAGAATAGCCGGATCCTCACTATTCAAATCATAAGCCTGCAAGATAAGAGCTTCCGCCTCTTTATAACGATCAGTTCTGTCAGCAAGGGTGTAACCCAGGGCATTCAAAGCAGCAGCATTTTCCGGGTCAAACTCCAGAATAAAGCGCAAATCCTTTTCCAACCCTACAAGGTCGTTCAGTTTTTCATAAACCATTGCTCTTGAGTAAAGAAGGCTTACCGACTCAGGATTCGTTTTCAGTGCCCGCTCAAAGAGTATTAGCGCCTTATTGAGCTGACGATCATTAACCAAAAGCTCCCCTTCCAACAGAAAAAGAGACTCCATTCGTGCCGGGTTGCGGTTTCTTGCTTCACCAACATGAGTTAGCGCTTCATCCAGCTTACCCTGTTCAACCAGCATCTGGGTCATCGCTACTTGCGCAGCCATAAACTCCTTCCCCGGACCAACCGCGAGATAATGTTCTTTTGCTTCTGAATACTTTTTCTGCTTTTCACCTAAACGGCCAAGATAGTAATGAGCCGTATTATTTCGTTCACCAATTGCCAACAGCTGCTGAAAATAATCCTCAGCCTCCTGCTCCATGCCATTTTCCAATGTAATCAGCGCTAACGATAATACAATGTCACTCTCCTCAGGAGCCCGTTCAAGCAGAACTTCAAACTGCTTCCTTGCCAGATCCAGCTTCCCCTCGTGAACCAGAACCCTGCTATACAGCAATCGAAGCCGGTTTTTACCGGGATGGCGCTGAACCGCCTCAGAAAGCATTACCTCAGCTTCGGCATCACGTTTCAGCTTGTTCAGGGCACGTCCTTTTACCATCATAGCAGGGACAGAATCACGATCCTGTTTCAATAACTGCTCAGCCACAGACAGGGCTGACTCATATTCCCCAGCCTGCTGCAGAAGAATCGCCTTTCCCAGCGGTATCACACGAAAGTCTGGATATACCGGTATAAGCGCATCAAACTGCCTGATAAGATGGCTCCGGACCTCCTGACCATTTTCTCCACTCAAGCTGCCCGCCGCGCTGGCAAGAACATCAAAACCAGGACTCCCACCCAGAGAGAGCTGCGTTTTCATCTGCTCAAAAGCCTTATCAAACTGACCTGCATAAACCAGTTCGAGGGCTGAACCATGCAATGCATCCAGGTTTTCTGGCTGTAATTCAATCCATAACAATGATGCATCGAGTGCAGCCTGTCTTGCACCAACAAAAACAGCGATCTGATAAGCACGCTGAGCGACACCGGCATCACGGGTTTTATGCGCCTGTTTCAAATAATTCCCCAGCGCCAGATCGTAACGCTGACGCTGCCCACCCACTTCAGCTACCAGCAGGTCATAAAGCGTCTCAGCCTCAAATGGAGTGACCGGCTCTTTTTCCTGAACCTGTTGATTTTCAACAGCCGCCCCAACATCCAGCACAGCACCTTCTTGCTGAACATTCTGACTGGCGCAACCAAAAAGAAAAAAAGCGAAGGCAACAGGAAGTGATTTACAGTTTTTTATAAGAGTCTCAGCCCCTTTTTTAACAGTTTCTGCCCTGATGGTCATTCTGGTCATGGATGATATGCCCTTCCCCTTATCTGGTTGATAAATGCAGTCGTTCTGTGGATTCATTCCAATTGATAAGCAGATATAGATCTCACGCCCAAACAACCTTGAGCAAAAAAAGAGCTACCCCTCACCAAAGACCAACAAACTGTGTAAAATATCCTTTAAAAAAACATGAAGAGAGTTTGCAGTTGCAAGCTTTCCATTGCAGAATTGATCGGCCGAAACACCTATCAATCCAGCAACCTTCTGAAAGATTATCTCTCCCTACTTTGGTCAGAGTCTGAATCTGTCGGCTGCGATTGAGTTATCGGATATTGCAATAAGCCAGGAAAACCATGAGCAGAATTTGTAAAACGCCCAAGCAGCCATGAGCGGAAAATGTCAGGCATATATAAACCTTAGCCGGGAAAACCCCATAGAGACATTTTCTAATTAAAGCTGAGCTGCCTGTATGGCAGCCAATCTATAGTAGCAGTGAACCAGGACAGCAACAGAGGTCTGATGGGGTATATTACCGCCGGTATCAATCACAGGACAGCACCAATCACATTGAGGGAACAGGTTGCCTTTTCTGCTGACCAGCTACCTGATGCACTTCAGAGCGCCAGATCTCATACTGGTATTGAAGAAATTGTCATCCTGTCTACCTGTAACCGAACCGAAATCTATTGTGCACTCCATAGCTCTTCAGCTGAAACTATTGAGATGTACTACGGCAAGCTGATTGACTGGCTAACCCACTACCATCAGACCAACAGCGTTCTTCTGGCAGAGCACGCGTACCTTTTTTACGACCAGGAGGCTATACGCCACCTGATGCGTGTCGCTTGTGGACTCGACTCAATGGTTCTGGGCGAGCCCCAGATTCTGGGACAACTCAAATCTGCCTACGCCAGCGCTCAGGAAGCAGATACTGCCGGCCCGGCACTGAACCGTCTATTTCAACACAGCTTTACCACCGCCAAACAGATTCGAACTGAAACCGCCATCAATGAGCAACCCGTGTCCGTTGCTTATGCAGCAACCCGACTGGCAAAACAGATTTTCTCCGACCTCAGTGAAAATACTGCTTTACTGATAGGTGCCGGTGAAACCATTGAGCTCACCGCCCGCCACCTTTGCCAGCAAGGAGTATCAAATATCATTGTGGCTAACCGAACCCTGGAACGAGCCAGACTTCTAACTGATCGTTTCGGAGGTCGACCGGTACTTCTCTCTGATTTGTCGCAGGTACTGCATGAAAGTGACATCGTCATCAGCTCTACCGCCAGCCCCATCCCGGTTCTTGGCAAAGGAGCTGTTGAGCGGGCGTTAAAGCAGCGAAGGCATAAGCCTATGTTCATGGTGGATATTGCGGTTCCTCGGGATATTGAGCCTGAGGTCAGTGAGCTGGCGGATGTTTTCCTCTATACCGTTGATGACTTACAGGATGTCATTGAAGACAACCTGCAACAAAGAAAAGATGCTGCACGCAAGGCTGAGCGCATGATAGAGGCTGACACATTTGAATTCATGACGCGCATGCGTTCCCTTGACGCCGTCAACCTCCTGCGCAACTACCGCCAGAGCACCGAAGCCATGCGTGATCAGGAATTGGAAAAAGCAATGCAATGGCTGGCCAGAGGTGCTAACCCAGAAGAAGTACTGCAACAGTTTGCCCGCTCTCTCACTAACAAGTTTATGCATCAGCCCAGTGTCCAGCTGAAAAATGCAGCAGCCATGGGGCAGCAGGAAAAACTGGAGTGGGCAGAAAAACTTCTGGGTCTGGATAGCAACCAGAAAACAGACTCAACTCAGGACGCCTGATCACGTTCTGAGTCCACCTTTTTACACAGAAACCTTTTGCAGACATCATGAAAGAGTCCATCCTCGTAAAGCTGGAAAACCTCAGCGAACGCTTTGAAGAGCTTTCCGCACTGTTAAGCGACCCAGGTGTCATTGGCAACCAGGACCAATTCCGAAAATTCTCCCAGGAATACGCAGAACTGGAACCCGTGGTAAAAGCCTTCAAAGAATATGACCAACTCCTAAGCGATAAGTCTGAAGCCGAAGCCATGATGGCCGAAGGTGACCCGGATATGACTGAGCTGGCTCAGGAAGAGCTGCAGAGCATCGCGGAACAACTGCCAGATATGGAAAAAAGTCTGGAAGTGCTGTTACTTCCCAAAGACCCTCGGGATGGCCTGAATACCTTTCTGGAAATCCGCGCCGGTACAGGCGGTGATGAAGCGGCCATTTTTGCTGGTGACCTGTTCAGAATGTACTCCAGATATGCTGAAAAACGTGGCTGGCGAATTGAAGTCATCAGCACCAGTGATGGAGAGCACGGCGGCTACAAAGAAATCATCACCCGTGTTATTGGCAGCGACGTCTATGGGCGAATGAAGTTCGAATCCGGTGCACATCGTGTCCAGAGGGTTCCAGAAACCGAATCGCAGGGAAGAATACACACATCTGCATGCACTGTTGCGGTCATGCCAGAACCGGATGAGCAACAAGCCATTGAAATCCGTAAAGAAGACCTGCGAATCGATACATACCGCTCGTCCGGGGCCGGTGGTCAGCACGTCAACACCACCGACTCCGCGATTCGAATCACTCACCTGCCAACCGGCATAGTTGTTGAGTGCCAGGATGAGCGCTCTCAACATAAAAACAAGGCCAAAGCCATGTCCTGGCTGGCAGCAAAATTACAGGATGCCCAGGATAGCGCAGCCGCCAAAGAGATCAGCGATGCCCGCAAGAGCCTTGTAGGCAGCGGCGACCGCTCTGAGCGTATTCGCACCTATAATTATCCACAAGGACGAGTCACAGACCACCGTATCAACCTGACTCTGTATAAATTATCCGAAATTGTTGAGGGTGAACTGGATCCTGTTATAAACCCGCTGCTTCAGGAACACCAGACAGAACAGCTTGCAAGCTTGGCCGGCGAATAACTCATGAGCAATACCCGTATAGACTCATCTCTGGCAGAAGCATCACGCATACTTTCTGCCAGCCCAACCCCAAGACTGGATGCAGAGCTACTGCTGGCACACACTCTTAATAAGCCACGAAGCTATTTTTTTACATGGCCTGAAGTACTGTTAACCACAGAACAGCTGACCAGCTTTCAAGACCTTGTTGAACAACGCAAATCGGGCGTTCCTGTGGCTTATCTCACAGGCTTCAGGGAGTTCTGGAGTCTGCAGCTGAAAGTTACCGAAGCAACATTGATACCCAGGCCCGATACCGAGCTTCTGGTTGAACTGGCACTTGATCCAAATCTCTCTAAAGAGAGGGTATCCGAAATAAAAGTCGTAGACTTAGGCACGGGAACCGGAGCCATTGCCCTGGCTTTGGCAAAAGAGCGTCCTGCATGGAAGATCACGGCAATCGATAAGAGTGCCGAGGCACTGGCCGTTGCCAGGGAAAATGCCATCAGCAACGGAATCCGCAATGTTGATTTCATGGAAGGCTCCTGGTGCAGCCCACTGCCTGAAGCCTTCATAGATATGATTGTCAGCAACCCTCCCTACATACGCAGTGATGACCCCCACCTGAACGAGGGGGATGTTCGCTATGAACCCATAACCGCACTATCTTCCGGAAGTGATGGGCTGGATGACATTCGCACAATCGCCAGCGAATCACTTATGACCCTGAAGCCTGGAGGCTGGTTACTGCTGGAGCATGGTTACGACCAAGGCAAAGCTGTGCAAAACATCCTGACTTTAGAGGGCTTCACCCAGATTCGCACCGAGGTTGATCTGGCAGGACATGATCGCATATCGCTTGCACAAAAGCCCACATAGGTCGTTAATACCCTCCCATCCTACAGGTGGCGCCCATGCTGCCGTCATAAGTAGTACCCCTTAATACCAAGTGACATGCAGTACATATAGACTGGGTGTCATTTTTTGCCCATTATGCCAATGTATACTTTTTAATCATAAATTCGGGCATAAAAACTCTTTATGGCGGTTAGCTACGGGCACCAGGAGAAAATATGCTTGCCAGACGATTACATCGCTTTTTACAGCAGGACTATGCCATCGGCATACTGCTTTTTATTGCCGCCGCCCTGGCGATGCTTTCCGCAAATACTTTTTTTGCGGAGTACTACGACCTTCTTCTATCCACACCTATTCGATTTACCGTAGGGCCTCTGGATATTCACAAGCCATTATTGTTATGGATTAACGATGGCCTCATGGCGGTCTTTTTCCTCTTAATCGGCCTTGAAGTAAAGCAGGAAGTCCTTCAGGGCGAGCTCAGCTCTCCAGCCCAAATCATGTTACCAGGCATCGGCGCTATTGGTGGAATGCTGATTCCAGCCCTTTTTTATGTGGCTTTCAATTACACAGATCCAACTGCCATCAAAGGATGGGCCATACCTGCAGCTACTGACATCGCCTTTGCCGTGGGCATACTGGCACTGCTTGGTAAACGGGTCCCCTCATCACTGATGACCTTCCTATTGGCTCTGGCAATTATTGATGATCTGGGCGCCATTATCATTATTGCCATATTCTATACAGAAGACCTGTCACTCACTTCAATGGGTATTGCAACAGTGCTTCTCGCTGTACTGGCATTTTTCAATTATCGAGGGGTCACCAAAATTGGCCCCTATATAGTTGTGGGCACACTACTCTGGATCTGTGTATTGAAGTCAGGGGTTCATGCCACACTGGCCGGGGTGCTGCTGGCCTTTACCATTCCACTGAAGGTGGTTGACCGTCGAGGGCGCTCACCACTTAAAGCCCTGCAACACAAACTGCACAGTCCGGTTAATTATGTCATCCTGCCAATCTTCGCCTTTGCCAATGCGGGTCTGGAGCTCAATGCTGAGCAGGTCAAAAGCATTCTGACACCCATTCCGCTGGGAATCGTGACCGGACTATTCCTGGGAAAGCAGATTGGAGTCTTCAGTTTCTGCTGGCTGGCCATTAAATCAGGCCTTGCCAAACTGCCGACAGATTCCAACTGGACACAGATGTACGGCCTATCGATTCTCTGTGGCATTGGCTTTACCATGAGCTTGTTCATCAGCTCGCTGGCATTTGAAGATGTCAACACCAGCTATCTGATTTCAGATCGAATTGGCGTCTTAACCGGCTCCATACTGTCTGCCGTTTTTGGCTTTTCCATCCTGTACTGGGCTGGGCGCAAGCGGGTCTAACCCTCTTCACCAAGCCCTAGCTTTACTAACTTCTGGCCATCCTCACGAGGGCCAGAAGCACTTACCCACAAGAAAAAGAACCATTGCCACCAACACCTGTCCAAAAGCTGTTAAACTCGCTTTCAATTTTATCAATCCCGAAATACCCCACGCATACAGCCCAGCCTGAACACTAAAAGGATTTGGCGGTATTTGTGACAAATCATACAGAGAGCTAATTAGCCTATGGAAAACAGAGGCGTTTTGCTGGTTAATCTGGGATCGCCGGACAGCACATCCATTGAAGATGTCCGACAATACCTCGATGAGTTTTTGATGGACAAGCATGTGATTGACCTTCCCTGGCTCATTCGCAGAACACTACTCAGCCTGTTTATTCTCCCATCACGGCCAGCAAAATCCGCTGAAGCTTACCGTGCAGTCTGGACAGAAAAAGGCTCCCCACTGATCGTCAACAGTGAAAACTGCACTGAAAAGCTGAGATCAAAAACCAACACCCCCATTGAGCTGGCTATGCGCTATGGTAAGCCCGATATGGCCGAAGCTCTGAGCAGGCTTGCAAAGCAACCCGATATTGAGGAAATTCTGCTCTTTCCGCTCTACCCTCACTACGCCATGTCTTCGGTCAAAACTGTCATTGAACAGGCAAAAAAACTGATGCAGGAGATGGGCATAACCGTTCCACTTCGTGTTCATCCAGTATTTTATGATCATGATGGCTATATAGAAGCCTTGGTAGAGAGCGCAAAACCCTGGCTGGAGAAAGACTTTGACCACCTGATATTCAGTTATCACGGAGTTCCTGAGCGACACATCATCAAAGATGACCCTACAGGAAGTCACTGCCTGAAAGATAAAAGCTGTTGTCAAAAAACGTCGATCGCTCACAAAACTTGCTATCGCCATCAGGTTTATCAGACTACGGAAGCCTTTGTAGAAAAAGCAGGCATCCCGATTGATAAATACAGCGTCGGCTTCCAATCACGACTTGGCAAAGCCAAATGGCTGGAACCGAACACTCTGGATGTTATAAAACAGGTGGCTGACCAGGGAGCGAGAAGAATACTCGTCATTTGCCCCTCGTTTGTTTCCGACTGCTTGGAAACACTGGAAGAAATCGGCATTGGCGCCAAAGAGGAGTTTATTAAAGCCGGCGGTGAATCACTGGAACTGATCCCCTGCCTGAATGATCATCCTGCCTGGATAAACCTGTTAAAGCAGTGGATAGAGCACCCGCTGACTTATTGATTCCGAGATATTATGGGCATTAATTAATTATGCCCATAACCTAAATCCATCTTGTATCCATTAAAATCTGCCTTTATAGTACAACTACCTAGCCAATCTACGTAAAAACAACTCTCCTTCAAGAGACGGGCGCAATGAATAGCGTGACGAACTGGCAAAAACAGCATTTTTATAAAAGAAGTCATACAAAAAATTCTAACGGAGCGGTTTTCACCTGCATGCCAGAATTCCTCTTTTCCCCTGCTCGCCAGCTACTCCTACTACTGCCTTAGGGCATATTTATTAACACCTCCCCCAGTACATGGCCTGAAGGCCCAACAGCAAGCATATAACGACCTAAATAGTCGCCTTGCTGGTTAAGACTGCTGCGCGCTCTGAACACATGTGCAGCATCTATAAAAATTCGATCAGCCTTTTGGATAGCAAAGGCAAGGGATATACCATGAACAATAATCAGGTCGTTATTTTCGATACCACCTTACGGGATGGCGAGCAAAGCCCAGGTGCTGCAATGACCCGGGATGAGAAGTTACGAATTGCCAGAACACTGGAAAAACTGCGTGTAGATGTTATTGAAGCTGGCTTTGCCATGGCCAGTCCTGGTGATTTTGAGGCGGTTAAAGCAATTGCCTCAAACATCACGGAAAGCACAGTCTGCAGCCTTTCCCGAGCACTGGAAAAAGACATTGACCGGGCAGCAGAAGCATTAAAGCCTGCCAAAAGAGGTCGAATTCATACCTTTATCGCCACGTCCCCCATCCACATGCAACATAAGCTGTGCATGGATTCGGAAGATGTGATCAAGCAAGCGGTTTTTGCGGTTAAAAGAGCCCGAAACCAGATTGATGATGTAGAATTTTCCTGTGAAGATGCGGGACGATCCGAAATAGACTTTTTGTGCCGTATTATTGAAGCAGCCATTGATGCAGGTGCCAGAACCATCAACATCCCGGATACCGTTGGCTATGCGCTGCCACACCAGTTTGGTGAAACCATCAAAACGCTGATCGAACGCATCCCCAATGCTGACAAAGCCATTTTCTCTGTGCACTGTCACAATGACCTCGGTCTGGCAGTTGCCAACTCTCTCTCAGCTGTCGTGAATGGCGCCCGTCAGGTCGAATGCACGATTAACGGCCTGGGTGAAAGAGCAGGTAACGCCTCCCTCGAGGAAATTGTCATGGCACTCAAGACACGTGCCGATAGCCTGGGTGTTACAACCGGTATTGATACTACACAGATTGTGCCAGCCTCACGACTGGTTTCATCCATTACCGGTTTCCCTGTGCAACCCAACAAGGCCATTGTTGGGGCAAATGCATTTGCCCACGAATCAGGAATTCATCAGGACGGCGTTCTGAAACACCGTGAAACTTATGAAATCATGCGTGCTGAAGATGTTGGCTGGAATACCAACCGCCTGGTGCTTGGCAAACTGTCTGGCCGTAATGCGTTCAAAACCCGCATGGAAGAACTGGGCATATCCTTCAACAGTCAGGAAGAACTGAACGATGCCTTCCAGCGCTTCAAGGTTTTGGCCGATAAAAAGTCAGAAATTTATGATGACGACCTTCAGGCACTGGTCAGTGACTTCAGAAGCTCCAGCGAGCTGATCGAGAAATATAAGCTGCTCGACCTCAATGCAGGCTCAAGAATTGGAAGCACTCCGGAAGCGACCATCACCATTGAAATCAATGGTGAAAAGCAGGTGGTAACCAGCGGGGGCGATGGCCCAGTGGATGCAATATTCAAAGCCATCGAAAAGTCGGCAAACTCTCAGGCTAAACTGGCGCTTTATAATGTCAGCTCGATCACATCAGGCACTGACTCCCAGGGTAAAGTATCTGTCCGCCTTGAGAAGAATGGGCAGATTGTGAATGGTTCAGGCGCTGATACCGACATTGTCATTGCGTCAGCCAAGGCCTACATCCATGCCCTTAATTTGCTGGAAGCGGATATCACCAAGGCAAACCCACAAACCGGCCCTGTTTGATTAAAGGCATCGGATTAAAATGCCAACAGTTACTTTCGGTGGTACTATGCTCAAAGGATTTCAAGTTGCTACACGGCGACAAGTAAGCGCGTCCCTGTGAGACTATATCAAGCAGGTGATCGGGCTAGCTGGTGCTCCACCAGCAAAAGAACGCAGCCAACACAGTAGCAGCTTGAAATACTAGCGAATATTGGCATTATAATCTTTTCAACGCTCATCACGAGCGAAAATTGAGAGCGGGCATGCAGGGCAAAACTGTTGATCATCCATCACAATCTGGCGATGAGCAGGCTATCAACAATCAGGCTTTGAAAGACCAAAACCAAAGCGCCCGCAGTGAAAAGCTAAGGCAGAGTTATCTGGGCGCCATGGGTATACAGACCTGGTATCCCAGGTGCCAGCTCTCTAACGCACTTCCAGCAAGACCCTTTGACTGGATCAAAGAGGATGCTGAGGTATTTGCCGCCTCAGAAGCAGGCACTGCGACTCCAGCCAGTCATGTTGCACCACCCCAGCAAAAGCCACAGACTGATTACTCTCGCACAAAGCCGGCCGACATCCTTGGACAGTTTATGGCTTCAGCCACTCCTGCCGTTCAGGAGGCCAAGCCAATTGAAGAGGTAACTCCGGAACCAGTAAAACAGCTGAGTGGTTCTGTCAGTAAATTCAGACTGATAATTCTGCCAGTCAGCGATGAGTGCCTTATCGTTGCTGAAATGCCACACTCGGGACTTAATCAATTCAGCCGTTACCATCAACGACTATTAAAGGACATACTGCGAGCGCTGAAACTAAGCTCTAATAACACCAGCCCTTTCCGAGAGTTTGTCTGGCCGATGTCTGAAAACCGGGGGCTGCTCAGCCAGCTTAACCAGGACGACTATGCTGCAGCTGATGCAGTCTGCGCCTATTTGAGCAACCAATACGGTTTATCCCGCAGAAAGTTTGTTCTTTTATTGGGACAATCTGCTGCCAGGTTTGTACTAGACCCAGAAAAAAGCTTTGAACAACTCCGCGGCATTCAGCAGGGAACGCATACCAACCAATGGTTTGCGGTCACTCATGGCTTGAATGAGCTTATGAAGCAACCGATACTCAAAAGAGAAGCATGGCAGGATCTCTCCCCCCTATTACCGATAACGCTATCAAAAACATTGCCCACCTCCATGGCGTCTGACTAGAAACCAGAGCAAGGGTAACCAGCAACCAAAGCCTAATCTCTTTTACACACCATCAATCATCATGACACCACTGATCACAACCTCAGACACTATCAACTTTCGAAGCATTCAAGACACCGACCTTGAGCAGGTCAATGCTGTTGAACAGCGATCAGCAGAGCATCCCTGGCGCAAAACACATTTTGCAGACAGCCTGAAGTCAGGCTACATCTGTGAGCTGGCAGAGATTAAGGGCACCCCTGTCGGGCATTGCGTAATGATGGCCGCTGCTGGAGAAGCCAGCATTCTTATCCTGACAATAGACAAGTTGCATCAAAGGCAGGGCATCGGCCGACGACTCCTGCAACACATGACGCAGAAAGCAACCCAATCAAACTGCATGACTCTATTACTGGAAGTTCGCAAATCCAACAATAAAGCATTTAACCTTTACCTTCAGGAAGGATTCAGCGAGATAGGCATAAGAAAAAACTATTATCCAATGGGGAATGGCTGGGAAGATGCTATTGTCATGGCCATGGAACTGGGCTACGACGATTTCAAGTAACCGTTACTCCCCGTAACGGATTTACCACAATACAGAAACCCCAGACAGCACAATAAACGACAACTAAATCATATTAACGCAATAGCGCTTCGCCTTGCCGAGACCCTTTACCGAAACGCTGGCAGAACAGCCTGAAAAATCAACTCAAAAATTGATAAAAAAAACTACAAAATACGAGCTTTCCCCCCCTGCACAGTCTGAAATTGACAGGTATAATCCCGCCCCTGTTTCAGTTCTAGCAAGGTCTTAAGCGTTGATTATCTTCACCGTCACCAACAAAACCACCTCTCAAGTCTATGTCGGGTCAACCCGAAATGACCTGGCAGACCAATGGGAAAAAATGGTGGCTGCAGCCGAGCAAAACCTTGACTACCCCTTATATCAGGAAATTCGCGTACATGGCCAGGATGCCTTTGTTGTTGAAGAGTGGGACGATGTTGAAGATCGTAATGAACTTAACATGCTGGAACAGGAAGCGATTGAAACGCTGAATGCACGCAGCCTGAAAGGTTACAAAACCAGTACGGTTAAAATTCAGCCCAAAAAGAAAACACGAACCAGAAAATCCAATCTTGAGAAAGAGCTGGCCAGCATCTTTTCGGAGTTTGATGGTGACATCGACGACTTTGATGAGCCATCTCCGGAACCCAAAAAGCAGACCGATGAGAAGCCAGCAACGACTCAGCAACCCGGCACAGAAAAAACCAAGGCCTCAGCACCTGCTGAAATTCTGAGAGCAGCAGAAATAAAGCTGGAAACCCCTGCGGCTACTACTGCTGAAAGTACAACCGACGCCCAGAAAGAGCAACTTGCAGCCAAACAGGAAAATGGCTCACAAGTTAATGCGGTTGTTCAGATGAATAACATCTGCTTGAGTGATGATATTTCTGCACAACTTGAAGCCATTCAGGCTGCAGCCAATGCGGTGCTGTCAGGCGATAATAGCGCGGTTGAAATCCTCAACAACAAACCCGGCAAGCCAGCACTGGTAGAGGTTGAAATTGAGGCAGTAGCTCAACCAGAGCCTGTGGAAAATATTGAACCAGAGATTATTATCGAGCTTGATCCAAAGGAAAGGCGAATCCGTGATGCCATCGAGCGACATAGAAAAGCCAGAGCTCAGAAGACCTCAGACAATCAGGCATCCGAACGCCAACAAATTGAAAAACTGCTGACAGAGCTCAACACACGAGCCATAAGCATGAATAACCAGAGTATTTCTGCTGTAGCCTGACCCCCACCCTTCCACACCCTCAAAGCCATAATCCTTTGAGGGTGTTCATGTTTCACACCCATCTATACTTGGGGTATGAATAATACAAACAACCAATCTGAAAAACACTTCCAGAAAGCACTTGGCCTCAGGCTCAACCGGACCTGTCACGCACTTCAAAGGCTTGAGCAGAGAATGATACTTACCGGTCATCGCAGCGACCGGATCGCATCACAGATGAAGAAGGTTCGCCAGAATATTCTGGCCCAGCTAGAACGTCGAAACTAAGAATTAAAAGAGTTAAAGAGACTCAAGAGCTTACTTAAAAACATCAGCACTTTACCCCACCCCTTAACAAACCTTCAAACACCACTTAACCACAACTTCTGTGGATAACTCTGTTAATGCACACAGGAAAACACCCTGCAAAAGGTATAGTATGGCCAGAGAACCAGGCTGATCACTTTTTAAGCCCCCCTCCTACCCAACAAAAATAAAAAAAAACATAAATACGTATTAAATAACTACTAAAAAGAATATATCTTTATCAGCTTTTCTGATCGACCGAACAGGCAAAATATTAGAATGCCGCTTCTGATCGAAAGAACATAATGCTGATGTAAAGACTAAAGGTAATCTATGTCCAGCAGGGAACTACTCGAGAATTATTTTGACCTGAAAGCCCATGGCACGAATGTCAAAACCGAGGTGATTGCAGGCTTCACCACGTTTATGACCATGGCGTATATTCTTGTGGTCAACCCGCTGATTCTTAAAGATGCAGGGATGGACTTTGGTGCTGTATTCACCGCAACCACCATCTCAGCCATTATCGGTACGCTGGTCATGGCTCTCTGGGCAAAACTGCCTTTTGCTCTCGCCCCGGGGATGGGACTGAACGCCTTCTTTGCTTACGGTGTTGTTCTGGGCATGGGATACTCCTGGCAGATGGCACTCACGGCCGTTTTTCTGGAAGGTATCATCTTCCTGGTTCTGACCGCCTTTAATATCCGTGAAGCCATTGTTAACAGCGTACCGCTGAGTCTAAAGAAAGCGGTCTCCTGTGGTATTGGTTTATTTATTGCCTTTATTGGTCTGCAGAATGCCGGTATTGTGGAAGCCAACCCGGCCACACTGGTAGCTGTTGGTTCGCTGACTGATCCAAAGCCACTGCTGGCGCTGATTGGTATTCTGGTCACGGGCGTATTGCTGGTAAAAGGTGTTCGCGGTGCGCTTCTGATCGGCATCGTAGCAACCACCCTGATTGGTTTCCCTCTGGGCGTTACCTCTATGCCAGATTTCAGTAATGGCCTGACGCCTCCAGATCTTTCTCCGATCTTATTCCAGTTCCAGTGGGATCAAGTATTTACTACTGATATGGCCATCATCCTGTTTACCTTCCTGTTTGTTGATATGTTCGACACAGTAGGGACTCTGGTGGGTGTATCAACCAAAGCCAACATGCTGAATGAAAAAGGCGAAGTGCCCAACTGTAAACAGGCACTGTTTGCCGATGCGGTTGCTACCACTGCTGGCGCCTGCCTTGGAACCAGTACAGTAACCACCTTTGTGGAAAGTGCCACCGGGGTTTCTGAAGGTGGTCGCACCGGATTGACAGCTCTGGTCGTCGCAGGCTTGTTCCTGGTCGCCCTGTTCCTCTCGCCCCTGTTCCTGATGGTGCCGGGCGCCGCAACCACTCCTGCCCTGGTTCTGGTGGGACTGTTCATGATGTCTCCTATTCAGGAGATCGATCTGAATGACTTCAGCGAATCGATCCCTGCATTTCTGACCCTGCTGTTTATGCCAATGACATACAGCATTGCAGAAGGCATTATTATTGGCATGCTCTCCTACATCATTCTGAAGCTGCTGAGCGGCAACTACCGTCAGGTATCCGCTGCTTCATACATCGTTGGTGCGTTGTGTCTGGCGAAGATCGTCATGTAAACAGACCCAGTCATAAACCACTCTTCACGTACTTACTATTACGGCCCATAATATGGGCCGTTTTTTATTGATCACCAGGTTCTGTGGAAACGGCCAGAAGGCTGTCCGCGAATAGCGCCCGTAGCGAGGATGACAGAAAATTTTTAGACCATTTTTCTGCCACCATAGCAGGACTGCCTATTCTCGGTCCGCCTCCTGAAGCCACCGAGCCTGAAAACTTATGTCAACAGAACCCAGACACCATGTCCTTACCAACAGTTCAACCCGAAAGGTATGAAGAGCAGCTGGCAGAAAAAGCCAGCCGTATTCGCAGTGAATTTGCAGAGTTTGGCATTCCTGAGCTGGAACTCTTCCGCTCAAGACCAGAAAATTACCGGATGAGGGCAGAGTTTCATGTCTGGCATGAAGGCGACCATTGTTACTACCGGATGTTTGATCCACAGACCAAGCAGCCCTTCGAAGTAACGTCCTTTCCCAGCGGCTCAGAAACTATTAACAGGTTAATGATGCCATTGATTGAAGCAATCATTGCCAGCAATCATCTTAAAAAAAGACTCTTTCAGGTTGAGTTTCTCACAACCCAGACTCAGGAAGCATTGGTTTCACTGATCTATCATCGACAGCTGGATGATGATTGGAAGCAGGAAGCAACCGAACTTCAGGAAAGGTTTGGCATTCGCATTATCGGACGTGCCCGTAAGCAGAAACGGGTGCTGGACAAAGATTATGTCACAGAAACGCTGATTGTTGATGGGAAGGCGTTCCATTACACTCAGGTAGAAAACAGTTTTACTCAGCCTAATGCTGGCGTTAATGAACATATGCTTTCCTGGGCCAGCCGTGCCTCGCAACAAATTGCGTTGAGCACTTCATTAAAGGAGGGCAGCGATTTATTAGAACTCTATTGCGGCAATGGCAACTTTACCTGTGTACTCGCAGGCCACTTTGAAAAAGTACTGGCTACCGAGATTGCAAAAACCTCAGTGCACTCTGCCCGGGAAAACTTCAAATTGAACGGTGTGGACAATGTAGAAATCGCCCGCCTTTCCAGTGAGGAATTTACGCAGGCCATGAATAAAGAGCGTGAGTTCCGCCGTTTAAGCGAAATCGATCTGGACAGCTATCGATTCTCAACCATTCTGGTTGACCCACCTCGCGCCGGCCTTGATGAAGGAACAGAGAAACTGGTACAGAATTTCGACAATATTCTGTACATTTCCTGCAACCCTGAAACTCTGAAGCAAAACCTGTCAACAATCTGCCAGACCCATAGAATCGAAAAAATCGCCCTTTTTGACCAGTTCCCATACACTCATCATGCTGAAATGGGCGTTCATCTGATCAGGAAATAATCAGTTTTACAACCTCCGGTGGCAATCCTACCTTGAAACTTAGGAAGTAAATGTTTTAAGGATGTTCACCGGGGTAGTAACAAGTGAAAAACTACAAGCTCAAGTACCTGCAAGTACCAGTCATCTTTTCCTTTCTCTGGCTCTTTTTTGTGCCTGTTTCACACAGCAGTGAAACCGGCTATATAAAAACAGCCATTCTCTTCGTTGCCTACGACCAGGGAGAAAGTAATGCCTTTATTCGTATTCAGGAAAGATTGAAAAGCGCCAATATTCCTTACCGAATACTGGCCATGGGGCGTGCGGCAGAGGTCTTCAAGGATGAGCCTGCGCTGATTCAGATAGATGCACTGACACACAATGATGTACTATTTGATAACCGCAACCAGACATTAAACCAGAGTCTGGTCTACCATCTCGCTGAAATGATTTCCGCGAAAATCATCTATACCGGTATGGCCAGCAGGGCACAGGCTCAGATTGCCAATATCTGGGAAAGGAGAGGCGCTAGAGTCATTGCCTTTTACGATAATTTTGAACCTGTTGATTCAATCAGCTACGTACAGCCTTTTCTCGAAGAACTCAGCTATGTGGATGAATTTCACGTACCCAGCAAAACAACTGCTGCCAGCTTTCAGGATATAGCCCAGTCGAAGGGAGCAATGGTAAAAGTGACCGGACAGCCTACTCTGGAAGACTGGGACACGATCTATCAGGAAACCGATACAGACCTGTTACGCGAGACTCTAAACATCCCCCCCCATCAACCCGTCGTATTGTTTGCCGGTGATTATAGCAAAAGCTACCCAAAAGCTTTTCAGACATTCATAGAAGCCACACTACTACTTCCTGACACCTTTTTTCTGGTGACTTATCACCCCAAATTTGATGGCGGCCTTGAACGGAGAATCATTGACTCCATGGCAGGTGGAAATGTTCACCTGCTTCACCATGGTACTTACTCAACAGCCACGTTAAGCACCATTGCTTCAGCCGTTATCGTACATAAATCATCAGTGGCCCAACAGGCTATCTACAGAGGCAAACCTGTTATTTACGTTACCGACCAAAGCTACCAGAACCTTATGCTGACCGAACAGCTTGCCATTCGGGCATCATTTCCAAAACCATTAGCGCTAATGATTAAAGCGCACATACTGGGATACAGACCACCAGCAATAGCAGAACAACTGGGGATTCCAGACGCTCCCAGCAAAACGATATCAAAGCTTATGATTGATGGATTAAGACGAAAGTCTGATTAAAATTCGCAATAATTACTATGCATCGACTTTATGATAGCCACACAATATGGTCTACTCATAGAATAATAGGATTTTCATTGAAGGTTGATGATGGGTGTTCGACTGCCCCATTTAGTGATTATTTCCCGGCTGGCAGCGCTCTCTGCAGCCACCCTGCTGGCATTTACTGTTCTTTGTAACTATCTGGTCGTAAGCACAACCAATGAATCCCTTTATTCAAATATCAACAGCCTTCCCTACAATCAGGTAGGGGTTTTACTGGGTACCAGCAAATACTCTCGTATTGGTGGTTTTAATGACCACTATCGACTCCGGCTAGAGGCGGCCCATCGCCTCTTTAAAGCAGGTAAAATTGACTACATCCTTATCAGTGGTGATAACAGCACACGCTTTTACGATGAGCCAAGTACCATCAGGCGAGACCTTCTCAAAAGAGGGGTTCCCTCAGATCGGATATACCGGGACTATGCGGGTTTCAGAACACTGGACTCGGTCCTGAGAGCACATCATGTCTTTGATTTAGACAGTTTCACCATTATTTCACAGGCCCCACACAATAAGCGGGCACTCTATATTGCCCTGAACCATGACATCAATGCCATCGCCTTCAATGCAGGAGAAGGTTATAACTCGGACATCAGTAATAAAACCAGAGAGTTTCTTGCCAGAGTGCTGGCAGTTCTGGAAGTTCATTTCCTGAACACTGTCCCGAAATTCCTTGGCCCTACGATTGAAATTGGCATTACCCCACCAACCTAATCATACTTAAAGTATCAATTACCAGAGAGTGATTCTCATGGATAAAGAAATAAGAAATACTCAAAGCGCATTGGTGAGTATGATACTGTCGGGCCTGCTACCACAAGACTACCCTCCACTGTTCTAGACAGTGGCAAAAAGATGAATAAATTTTGACCATTTTTGTGTGTTTATAATCCTACTCCCCCCCCCATTGAATGATGCAAAATCATACAGGCTTGCGTTCAAAATCGGTTTTTGGATATGAGCAGGTGGGAGGATCACCAATTAACGTTGATGTATCAAAACTATTGATAGTGGTTTCGGGAGATAAACTCCCCGATAACCTTATCATGAATGTCTATTGATCTTGAGAAGCAGAGAGTCCTTCTGGCTAAACATTTCAAGCAAGTTCTCAAGGTCAGATTCTGCCGCTCAATCCGCTGAGTGAAGTACTTTCCAATGATATGTTTATCTTCTGGTAAACCTGTCTTTCACCACACCAATTGATATTTTCCTGAAACCTGTTGTCAAAGGACTGA
>OODV01000491.1 GCA_900299555.1 uncultured Endozoicomonas sp. | reverse complement strand
CATTGATCAGCTGACGTATATTGGTCAGTAGGGATTCCTTATCACTACCGGCAATTTGATGTTCCAGCTCGTAGTTGGCATCGAAGTGATCTTCCAGAGCACGCTTGCCCCGGCCGGTCACCATGCAGATGTCCTGCATTCCGGCCTGCAGGGCTTCTTCAACCCCGTATTCAATCAGCGGTTTGCTGACGATGGGCATCATCTCTTTGGGCATGCTTTTGGTGGCAGGGAGAAAGCGGGTGCCGTAACCGGCAGCGGGGAAAAGGCATTTTTTCAGCATCGGGTGGCAGATCTCTCTGTAAAAACCTACTATTTATAAAATGTAAGGCAAAATAATAAAGGTAAGGCAATGAATATATCAACAGCTACTGTCAGCAGCAAAGGACAGGTTACCATTCCGGCCTCTATACGAAATGCCTTGAGCGTCGGGCCTGGAGATCGTATCCAGTTTATTGAAGTGGCACCGGGGCGGTTTGAGATGCTGGTTGCCAGTAATGACGTTAAAGCATTGAAAGGCATGATTAAGACAGACCGTCATGTATCCATTGAAGAGATGAACGACGCCATTGCAAACAGAGGCAACGAGTCGTGATTGGCCTTGATACTAATATTCTCGTTCGTTATATCGTTCAGGATGATTCATCACAATCTGCCATTGCCACCAAGCTGATTGAAAGCCGGCTCTCAACCGAAAACCCCGGGTTTGTTTCACTGATCACCCTGATTGAAACGGTTTGGGTTCTGGGCTCCTGCTATCAGCAAACCCGACAAGCGCTGACTGCCATCCTCCGGCAGCTGATCACTACCCGTCAGTTATTGGTGGAACGGCCGGATATTGCCCATCAGGCCATTCTACGTTACGAATCTGGCAATGGTGATTTCAGTGATGCTGTCATCTGTCTTGTCAATGCTGAGCACGGCTGTGAAGAAACACTGACTTTTGATAAGAAAGCCAGAACCGTTGGGATGACACTACTGAAATAAGAACAGCTCACTGTGGCAACGGATACTGCCTCTCCAACAGCCGAGCCCGGTGTGGATACAGCTTTGCCAACCGCTGCTGGCTATTGTCGAGCATATTCTGAACCGGCTCACTCAACCATCCGCGATAATACCGGCCAAGGATGGTGGCGTTTTCCATTACCTTTTGTTCCCAGGGGCCGAGTTGGTCAGCTCTTACCAATGCCTGCTCAAAGGTACGATCGATGAATGATCGTTGCGAGCGAGCCTGTGCATAACTGCTCCAGCTGTATGGCCAGCCGGGTCTTTGCAGGATCGCCTGTTGCCAGGCCGCCAGTTCCATGGGTTCTCCTAAATCGTTAACAGCCCAGCCGTGATGTACGCCGTGGTTCAGCACCTGGGCTCGCATCATCTGCAGCACGGGAGAGCCGGGCATATTATCCAGAGCATTGTCGGCACCGGCCAGAGTGAGTAGCCACTCTTTCTCATCAACAGTAAAGCCAGCATCGTCTTCTGCCTCTGTTGCCCAGTGGTTCAGAAAATCCTCGGTCTGGGAACGCCAGAGTTCCGACTGCACCAGATTCCATGCTGTATTCAAGGCGGCTGCCAACAGAACAATACCCGGCAGCACCATCAACCATCGCTTATACACCGTGCCCAACCCTTAAGAAAGATTGGCCACGGAGGCACGGAGACTCAGAGGAAAAGCTTTTTTGTCTTTTCTCCGTGCCTCCGTGCCTCCGTGGCAAAAAAATCCATCAGCCACTAAACAGCGAAAAGGTCAACAAATCCGGATTAGTCAGCGTCAACTGATCCCGAACTGCCGTCCCATACCACTCATCCAATACTTCCGCAGCAGCCTTCATTGCCGGTGGCCGACGTTTACCGTGATGAGCATCCGAAGCCACAA
>OODV01000021.1 GCA_900299555.1 uncultured Endozoicomonas sp. | reverse complement strand
TTATTATTGATTGGTCGTTTAATGAAGATTCTTGCTGAGACACTCTCAAGTATATGATCGAAAGATCATTGCTAATGTGTATGGCGATGGATTCATATCAATATGAATTCATTTGATCGTTAAGGTAGTTATGCGATTCATAACAACCCTGGTCATCTAATTTATTAGATTGCTTTGGGTTATATGGTCAAGTGACTAAGCGTACACGGTGGATGCCTTGGCAGTCAGAGGCGATGAAGGACGTGGTAATCTGCGATAAGCGTTGGGGAGCTGATAAACAAGCTTTGATCCAGCGATTTCCGAATGGGGAAACCCACCAACATAAGTTGGTATTCCTTACCTGAATACATAGGGTTTGGAAGGCGAACCCGGGGAACTGAAACATCTAAGTACCCGGAGGAAAAGAAATCAATTGAGATTCCCCCAGTAGCGGCGAGCGAACGGGGACCAGCCCTTAAGCAATTTATGAGTTAGTGGAACACTCTGGAAAGTGTGGCCATAGTGGGTGATAGCCCCGTACACGAAAGCTCATTTATTGTGAAATCGAGTAGGACGGGACACGTGAAATCCTGTCTGAACATGGGGGGACCATCCTCCAAGGCTAAATACTCCTGACTGACCGATAGTGAACCAGTACCGTGAGGGAAAGGCGAAAAGAACCCCGTTGAGGGGAGTGAAATAGAACCTGAATCCGTGTACGTACAAGCAGTGGGAGCAGACTTGTTCTGTGACTGCGTACCTTTTGTATAATGGGTCAGCGACTTAATTTCAGTAGCAAGGTTAACCGTATAGGGGAGCCGTAGGGAAACCGAGTCTTAATAGGGCGTTTAGTTGCTGGGATTAGACCCGAAACCGGGCGATCTATCCATGGGCAGGTTGAAGATTGAGTAACATCAATTGGAGGACCGAACCGACTATCGTTGAAAAGCTAGCGGATGACCTGTGGATAGGAGTGAAAGGCTAATCAAGCCCGGAGATAGCTGGTTCTCCTCGAAAGCTATTTAGGTAGCGCCTCGTGTATCACCATTGGGGGTAGAGCACTGTTTGGGCTAGGGGGTCATCCCGACTTACCAACCCCATGCAAACTCCGAATACCAATGAGTGCAATCACGGGAGACACACGGCGGGTGCTAACGTCCGTCGTGGAAAGGGAAACAACCCAGACCGTCAGCTAAGGTCCCAAAGTAACAGTTAAGTGGGAAACGATGTGAGAAGGCCCAGACAGCCAGGAGGTTGGCTTAGAAGCAGCCACCCTTTAAAGAAAGCGTAATAGCTCACTGGTCGAGTCGGCTCGCGCGGAAGATTTAACGGGGCTCAAACTGTTCACCGAAGCTACGGGTACGTAATTTATTACGTGCGGTAGAGGAGCGTTCTGTAAGCCGTTGAAGGTGTATCGGGAGGTATGCTGGAGGTATCAGAAGTGCGAATGCTGACATGAGTAACGACAAGGGGAGTGAGAAGCTCCCCCGCCGGAAGACCAAGGGTTCCTGCGCAACGTTAATCGGCGCAGGGTGAGTCGGCCCCTAAGGTGAGGTCGAAAGACGTAATCGATGGGAAACAGGTCAATATTCCTGTACCCCTTTTGACTGCGATGGAGTGACGGAGAAGGCTAGGTCAGCGCAGCGTTGGTTGTCTGCGTTTAAGATCGTAGGCTGGGGATCCAGGCAAATCCGGATCCTCAAGGCCGAGAATTGATGACGAGGTTCTAAGGAACTGAAGTGATTGATGCCATGCTTCCAGGAAAAACTTCTAAGCTTCAGGTCAGAAGGGACCGTACCCCAAACCGACACAGGTGGTCAGGTAGAGAATACCAAGGCGCTTGAGAGAACTCGGGTGAAGGAACTAGGCAAAATGGCACCGTAACTTCGGGAGAAGGTGCGCCGGCTTTGGTGATCGGACTTGCTCCGTAAGCTGAGGCTGGTCGAAGATACCAGGTGGCTGCGACTGTTTATTAAAAACACAGCACTGTGCAAACACGAAAGTGGACGTATACGGTGTGACGCCTGCCCGGTGCCGGAAGGTTAATTGATGGGGTTATCTTCGGAGAAGCTCTTGATCGAAGCCCCGGTAAACGGCGGCCGTAACTATAACGGTCCTAAGGTAGCGAAATTCCTTGTCGGGTAAGTTCCGACCTGCACGAATGGCGTAACGATGGCCACGCTGTCTCCACCCGAGACTCAGTGAAATTGAAATCGCTGTTAAGATGCAGCGTATCCGCGGCTAGACGGAAAGACCCCGTGAACCTTTACTACAGCTTCACAGTGGATCTTGATGTTGCTTGTGTAGGATAGGTGGGAGGCTTTGAAGCGTGAACGCCAGTTTGCGTGGAGCCATCCTTGAAATACCACCCTGGCAATATTGAGGTTCTAACCCAGGTCCTGAAACGGGATCGGGGACATTGTGTGGTGGGTAGTTTGACTGGGGCGGTCTCCTCCCAAAGAGTAACGGAGGAGCACGAAGGTTGGCTAAGTACGGTCGGACATCGTACGGTTAGTGTAATGGCACAAGCCAGCTTGACTGCGAGAGGTACATCTCGAGCAGGTACGAAAGTAGGTCATAGTGATCCGGTGGTTCTGAATGGAAGGGCCATCGCTCAACGGATAAAAGGTACTCCGGGGATAACAGGCTGATACCGCCCAAGAGTTCACATCGACGGCGGTGTTTGGCACCTCGATGTCGGCTCATCACATCCTGGGGCTGAAGCCGGTCCCAAGGGTATGGCTGTTCGCCATTTAAAGTGGTACGCGAGCTGGGTTTAGAACGTCGTGAGACAGTTCGGTCCCTATCTGCCGTGGACGTTGGAAGTTTGAGAAGAGCTGCTCCTAGTACGAGAGGACCGGAGTGGACGGACCACTGGTGTTCGGGTTGTGTCGCCAGACGCATTGCCCGGTAGCTATGTTCGGACGGGATAACCGCTGAAAGCATCTAAGCGGGAAGCCCCCTTCAAGATGAGACTTCCCTGGGTACTAGATACCCCTGAAGAGCCGTTAAAGACTATGACGTTGATAGGTTGGGTGTGTAAGTGCTGTGAGGCATTGAGCTAACCAATACTAATGACTCGTGCGGCTTGACCATATAACGCCAAAGCGATTTAGCGTGTAGAGATACACAGCCATACGCAAGAGTGTGAAGCAAGAAACAGCTTAAGACAGGATTCCGGAGCTGAGAGCCGATAGGCTTTGAGTTCAACCAGTTAAGCCTGGCGACCATAGAAGGTTAGAACCACCTGATCCCATCCCGAACTCAGCAGTGAAATGACCGATCGCCGATGGTAGTGTGGGGCATCCCCATGTGAGAGTAGGTCATCGCCAGGCA
>OODV01000470.1 GCA_900299555.1 uncultured Endozoicomonas sp. | reverse complement strand
TGAATATTGTAACCACTGTCGTTTTACCTGCCCGAACACCGATTGAATTACCCTCAATGGAAATCAGTCTTGATATTGATAGCTTCTCATGGAGCTTTACCGGTCAGCTATGGGGTGCTTCCAACATCGCACTGGTTGAGCCAGATGAAACCGGTCCGAAGCAAATCGAAGTCGATATTAATGGCTGGAAATGGGTTTTCATCATTGAGCGTTATAGCACCGACAGAAGGTTCGGGGATGAGCGTTACACACTCTATGGCAGCAGCCGAACCCAACTGCTTGCAGCGCCTTATGCTCCGCAGAGAAGCAAGAGCAACAGCGCCAACCTAAACGCTAAACAGGCTATTACCGAAGAACTGGCCAATACCGGTTTTACCGCAATCTATCCCGGCCTGAACGACTACAGCACGCCAGATTGGATTATGCCCGGAGGCTCATTCAGCTATCAGAACCAGACCGCTATGCAGGTCGTGGCCAAGATAGCTACCACGGCAGGATCGGTCATTATCCCAAGCCGTGATAACGACCAGGTGAGCATTCAACCCCGATACCCGGCAAGTCCGTGGGCTTGGAATACAGCCACAATGGATAAGATCGTTCCGGCAAGTATGGTCATTAGTTTGAGCGCCAACTGGCGACCAGAGCAGGCTTACAATGCGGTCTATGTTTCCGGCACCAATGCAGGCGTTGCAGTCAACGTCAAAAGAACCGGCTTCAATGGCAATAACCCGGCTCCCGATATTCTGGAAGACTGGCTTACCGAAACGCAGGTCAATACCGAGCGTGGCCGGAATGAGCTCGCCAAGGGAGGCAACCAGAGCATTACTACTATCGAAATTCCCTTAACCGATACAACCACAGCACCCGGGTTAATTGAGCCGGGAATGCTGGTAGAAGTTCAGGATACGCTATTAGGAGAGAGCGGAAACTGGCAAGGTCTCTGTCTGTCTACAAATATCACGGCTGAACGAAGCAGAGTCATCCAAAGTGTCCAGCTGGAAAGACACTATTAGGCACCTACACACCAATGGCTGAGTATCTTGCGTTGACGATTGAATACAAGTGCCCATAGCGATTAGGATACTACTCTGTATAATGGCGGAACGTTAAAAGTGTGATTTATTTTTTATGCAAAGATTTGATGTTCCGGGTGTAATAGCTCGCCATATCCTTCATAAGTGATAACAAGCTTCTAGCTCCACCGCCTTATCACAAGGCACATTGATTATTAAATTACAGGATATGACTATGTCTACTACTACCGGTACAGTTAAGTGGTTCAATGAAGAGAAAGGTTTTGGTTTCATCGCTCAGGAAAACGGTGGACCAGACGTGTTTGCTCACTTCCGTCAAATCATAGGTGATGGCTTCAAAACACTGACAGAAGGTCAGCGTGTTGAGTTCAAAGTAACTCAGGGTCAGAAAGGCCCACAAGCTGAAGATATTCGACCACTGTAATGGTCGAGACTACAATACTGTAGTTTCCAACCTCGCATAAAATGAGGTTCAGAAGGGCAGTGCTTTCGGGCATTGCCCTTTTTTGTGGTTTCAAAAAATAAAAGGGTTTCGGGCTTATGGCAACCACCAATATCTGGCAACAGTTCAAGGCTCTGATTCCTGAAGGCGTGCGGGTTATCGCCACCATTACTGCTAACAACGGCAACGCGACCAGTCAGGCAGAGCTAAGAGATGGTTCAGTTATCACCGTGAAAGGGGAATCAGTAAGAGTCGGGCTAAAAGCATTTATTCAGGATGGGGAGATAAGAGGCATAGCTCCGACCCTCGCTCACTATGAAGTGGAAGTTTGAGGTAAGCAAAAAATAATCAGCTGTCTATAACCCCTTTTTTGCGACTCAGACTCATCTCCTCACGGTTTTATCCAAAGTCTGTCCAAACATTGCATACCTTATTCACTCACCAGGCTGCATCACTGCTCATTAGCTTGACACAAGAATCAGATCAAATGACTATACTGTATATATAAACAGTTTTTGAGTTGAAGTGGCATGAAGCCAATCCAGATCCTTCCAAACCCCAACCCAGAAGAATTACCCTTCTACCAGAGTCCCGCAGCCTGCGGTTTTACCAGCCCGGCGGCAGATTACCTGCAAGAAACACTGTCCCTTGATCAACTGCTAATCCGCCATCCTGCTGCCACTTTTTTTGCAAGAGCCCAGGGACGATCCATGGAAGGTGCCGGTATCTTCGATGGTGATATCCTCATTATTGACCGCTCGCTATCCCCAAAAGATGGTGATGTGATACTCACTCTGCTGGATGGTGAGTTAATCGTAAAGCGCCTCATCTACCGCAACAACAAGCCAGAACTCCATTCTGAAAACCCGGACTATCCGCCCTTTAAGCTCGATTCTGAACAGGAAATTACTGTTTGGGGTGTGGTGACTGAAGTCATTCACCGCCTGCGATGAA
>OODV01000009.1 GCA_900299555.1 uncultured Endozoicomonas sp. | reverse complement strand
TCAGTCCTTTGACAACAGGTTTCAGGAAAATATCAATTGGTGTGGTGAAAGACAGCCGCTGGGTTCTTCCGCCGCGATCAATTGCAACAAATACCATAGTGGTTTCAGTCAGTTTCTCCCAACCATGATGGTTTTCTATCCAGCCCTCAACGACAACCTTGATTGATGTTTTTCCTATTTCTGTGACACGGGTAAAGAAACCGATCAAATCTCCGGTTTGAACTGGCCTCAGGAAATTCATACTGCCAATACTGACGGTTACCACTCTGGCACCATTGGAGGCTTTACGGGCGCAAACTTCACCGGCCTGGTCAAGATGCATGGCCACCCAGCCTGCGAATACATCCCCACTGCTATTAACGGAGCGATGGTCTGCCAGAACTTTCAGAGTCATATCTCCCTGTGGGGTAGGAATGCTGTCAAGATTTTCATTTCTGGTACTCATTGGGGAGACTCCAAACTCTTTTTATTGTTTTACTCAGGAATATTGAATTTTTGGATATTTTATCTTTTTTACTATCTATTTCATATTTTTAATTAATTTATCAGCTATTGTTAATTAGATTACTGTTTGTTTTTGGTCAGTTTGATTATTGCCTGTAAAGTTTTTTTTGGTTGAGTTTTGGCCGCCAACTGACTGTTTGCCGATGTGGCTAGATTTAAATGGTGTGTAGTAACTTATTGTTTTTATTGGTTTGCGGTATGAGTCTGTTACTACTTTTGTCAGGCATGAATGGCCATGAATTTGCTTGATTAAGCATTAAGTCTAATTGAGTAATACAGGAAAAAGTCAATAATCAGGGTGTCTTTGGATAATGGTTTGGAGGCTGCTATGAAAATACAAGGAAGCGATCATAATATTTCATCACATAATGGAAGTGTACAGGAATTAAGCGATGTAAATAAATCAAAAGAGAAGACTTTTTCTGGAATGTCTGTTTCTGAGAATGAACAGGTAGATAAACAGGTTTCATTGGAGTCAGACAAAGTTCAGAAAAAGCGGTTTTTCAAAGATCGTCATGATCGTAGAGTTTCTACTGAGTCGAATGATTCTGGTTATGATTCTGGTTCTGATTCAGAATCTGGAAGGAAGATAAAAAAAGATGATTTAAGTGGTCGTGGAAATGGAAATATAAACCAAAAAAAGATTGAAACAGGTGTTTCTGTCAAAGATCGAATTAATCTATTCGAGAGTTGGTCTAAAGATGAAAGCAATTCAGCTCGCAATAAATGCAACCAACCCGTAAATAAGAGTTCCGCAGTTTCGGTATCAGACTTGGTTGATAAGTTTGAAGGTGTTGATAGCTCTCCTGAAGTCGATGAAGAAATGTCAGTGTTGGATTCTTTTGAAAACATGGTTACTTTTGCTGTTAGTAAGCTGGTTATTATGTCTGCTCTTGAAGTTACTGTTAGCGAGGAATATGAAGAGTTAAAAAATAATGGCTCAGAGGATAATTTAAGGGAAGTATATAAATGCTTTGAGAAAGCCTTGGAAGAAAGGATCAAATATGACCCTGATAGCCAAATTCAATTTGGAAGGAAAGTTAACCTGACTGCAACTGTTTTTGATGCATTATGGATGATGCTGAGTCACAATAGTATTCGTTTTACCGAAGATCAGGCTTTTGATATTTTTCTTGGTTGTAACGGTATTGATTTGATTAATAAATTGGAAGCGAAATGTAGTGAAAATCCTGGTTTTGATCGACGGTTTACAATTTGATGAAGATGTTTTTTTATGATTATGCTGGGCGCTGTTCTCGCTAGTGTGGATGCCCCTTTTTTTGCTGTTTTCTGGTCACCAGAGAAATATCCGAACTGTCACTCAATGGCCATTTTCGTGATTCAACCGTATTTTCACTATTATCTGTAACAGCGCGACTATGTTAGACGGCTTGATTCAGTATAACCCCAGATTTTTGGTCGTGCTTTCTTGCTTTTCATCTCGTGTGAATAAATTTTTGATTTAGTGTTTTCGGTTTTCTATGTGGTTGTTTTGTTAGTTTTGATTGCCGGTTTATTATTTTATGCTGAAAGTCTAATAGTAACTTATTCAATGAAATAAGATCATGACTGTTACAATTAATGACAGTTTGGAGGCTGTTATGAAAACGCAAGGAAGAAGTTTAATAACTCATTTTAAGGAGCTTGGTGAGAAAGCAAGAGGATTAAAAAAAGAATGTTTGGAAAGAGTGTTTTCTTTCAGGAAATGTACAAAGGTTAGTGAAACAGATAAATACCTTGAATCTCATAAAAATTTGTGTGCATCTCATGATGGAATTATAGATGCAAATAGTCCCCATAGATCTGTTACCAGCAAAAATAACCAGGAACAGGAAAAAACAACGTTTGGGTTATCACGATTAAATTCAGATGAGTCTGGTGTTTCCAGTTTTGATGAAAGTCTTGAGTTCGATTTATCTGATGCTCCTGCTGAGAGGCATTCACAAGTTGAAATGGGTTGTGATTATATAGATGTAGATGTTGACGAACCACTAGCCCATTCACCTATTGCAAAACTGGATGAAGGTTTTGATGATCTGGAAGGTGCCGGTCATCAACATAGTGCACAGGTTGAAATAATAGCTCATTTGAATAAATCTCAGAGACTTACTGAGAAAATGAGCAGCCAGGATAAAAGTCTCTTGCAGGAAACACTGACAAAAATGATGTGTTTTTATGCAGGCCTTAGTTTTAAAACAGAAAATGTACAAAGATTTAATGATGTCAGACCTTTTGAATTAGAAAGTGGCCAAATTAGAAGCGACTTTGTATTAAAGCTAATGACAGATGAGGAGAGCTTTGGCAGATTCTGCAATATGGGGAAGCTTGTTCGAGATGTTTTTCCACTGCTGGATGAGCAGCATGATCTAATGAAAGCAGTTCTTGGTGATGATGGTTTTTACTCTCTGCGAGAAGAAGCACGGCGTGATGCAGTATACCCTTTTATTATTGATGGATTTTGGAAATTGACTCTAGGGGTTTGGTTAAAATCAAAATCACCTGATCTACTCAAAAAGCTTGAAAATCAGGATAGAGTTTTTTCCATAGAGGCTATGGTAGCTCTATCTGGATTTAGTGGTGATCTGGCAACTTTAGAAAGAAAATTACTTAATTACGATATTAAAGGCGTTCTTTCTATTGAAGATATTGAAGATGCTGGGAAATGTCATGATCATGCAAGCAGTCTTCGCGAATTGTCTGGCAGGCTGTATGATCAATGGTATCGTCAGCCAGTTAAAGCGTTAAAGGCTTTGGATGTGAATCTTAAGGAAGGTCAAATGCCTCCTTTTTCAAGTCAACAGGTAGGAGATATTGAGAGGAAATTCTTATTACTTATTGAAAAACAGCCAGAGTATCGAGAAAAAAGAATTAACTCTGATAAAGAGCAGCTTCGAAAGGAACCCCTCAGAGATTATAAAAAATTATTAACAAATGCTGTTCTGGCAGTGAAAAATAGAAAGCGTGAAATTGGAGCTGATGGAGTGGAAAGACACACACTCTATGAGAAGCTAAAGCAGGAGTGCAGTCATGAGAATTTGAGAGCTTTTTATAATGAACTCCGTCAAGCAATAATTCGTAGTATTGATGAAAATGAGTTGGCTAAGATTCGAGAAGAACAGCTTGTATTCCTTGATGCTATGATAATCAGTGGTCTTGAGCCTGCACTAGGAAAGATTCCTATTGATGGCCTTGCATTGATAAATGATACGACATTTGAGTGGTCGTGGAAGATGATAGAGCCTGACCTTCCTCGAGAATCCATAATTGAAAATAAAAGGCAGTCATTTAGATTCAAGTCTAGAAAGCATAAGATAGAAAAAGAGAATCTGAAGCTAAAAAGTAGAGCCAAGGCCGAGTTCAATATATCTAGTATTGGATCCATAGGAGTGGACATAGCTTATCAGCAGGCTACTGGGAATAAGATAGTTGTTAAATAAATCTTAAGGAAACAATGCATTTATCATTACAGATACGTATCCAACAATGGTACGTATCTGTGGTTTGATTAAATCAGCCTATTTTTCAAAATAATTCTGAACCATCCGATCCAGCAATCTGACACCAAACGCAGTTGCCCCTTTGGGCTTGGTTGGAAATGCTTCATCTGTCCATGCGGTACCGGCAATATCCATATGAACCCATGGAGTATCATTTTCAATAAAGTTATGGAGAAACTGTGCAGCAACACCTGAGCCACCCAGTCGCGGTTTATTGCCGTTATTGCGCATATCGGCAATATCACTACTCAGTCGTTTACTGAAGTAACTGCCCATGGGCATTCGCCAGATTGGTTCTGATACCTCATCACCAGCAGCAGCTAACTTCGCAACCAGCTCATCATTGTTGGAAAAGACACCCGCAATTTCTTCACCCAGGGCGATGGCAATGGCACTGGTTAAAGTCGCCAGGTCGATCATGGCTTTGGGCTTTAGGTGACGCTGGGTATAAGTAAGGGCATCACACAGAACCAGACGACCCTCCGCATCGGTGTTCATTACTTCTACCGTCTGACCAGACATGGTTTTTACCACATCACTTGGACGTTGAGCCTTGCTGTCCGGCATGTTTTCTACCAGGCCTAAAACACCTACTGCATTGACTTTGGCCTTGCGTTTAGCCAAGGCAATCATCAAACCGGTAACGGTCGCGGCACCACCCATATCCTGCTTCATGGTTTCCATGGTCGCGGAGGCTTTCAGGGACAGGCCACCGGTATCAAAGGTGACACCTTTACCGATAAAGGCAATCGGTGCTTCACGGCTACCGGCACCGTTATGTTTCAGGATCACCAGCTGGCTCTCTTTATCGGATCCCTGACCAACACCCAGAAGGGCGCCCATGCCCAGTTCCCTCATGGCTTCTTCACCGAGTATCTCCACCTCGAGCCCTTCGGAGGTCAGAGACCTGCAAAAATGAGCGTAGGATTCCGGGTTCATAACATTTGCGGGCTCCCAGATCAGATCCCGGGTAATGTAAACGCCTTCGGCAACAGCAAGCAGAGGGCGGAAACATTTTTCAGCCTGTTCCGGCTTCTCTGACCCCATGATCATTTCAGTGAGAGCAGAAGGTGATTGCTCTTGGGTTCGATACTTGTCAAAGCGGTATCCCCCAAGCATCGCACCATAAGCAAAGTGGGCTGCCTGCTTATCAGTATCCAGCAGAATGGTGGCTGTATTGATGGACAGGTTGGCCGCTTTTACCGCAAAAAGACCACCCGCATTTTCAGTGGCAAGAAGTGATGGGTTATTTTTATCGCCCAGACCAAACAGGATGATGCGCTCCAGCTCCGTGTTGGCTGGCGCAATCATATTCAGCAACTGTTTTGCGTCTCCATTGAAACGATCAGCTTTCAGAGCTCGGCTGATGGATCCATTGCTGAGTCTATCCAGCTCCTTTGCTGCCGATGACAGCTCTCCCCCAGCATAAATACCTGCTGCAACGGTTCCACTGACAGGGATGGTCGAGTCAGTAAATGAAATGTGCATGAATGACACCTGTAAATGTAATATTGCCGGATTACTCCAGCTTGTTATTTCCCCCCAGAGACCGTCGGCACTATCTGATAAAGAGTTGAAACGTAGCGCTTGTCTGCCTCTGTGGCTCAAAGTCATCAATCGAGTGAGTTAATCTCAGCCTGCTTATGGCAGGCTACCTGATGGTTACCCTTTGCTGTTGGTTCATTCAGTGTTGTTAATGGTGGCTTTTCCTGCTCACACTGATGATCAGCATACAAGCAGCGCGTTCTGAAAACACAGCCAGACGGCGGATTGATAGGCGACGGTAGGTCACCCTTCAGTACAATCCGTTTTTTATGGGCTTCCTTGTCTGGGTCAGGCACTGGCACTGCCGAAATCAGCGCCTGGGTGTAAGGGTGGCGGGGAGCGTTATAAAGCGCGTCTTTCTCAGCCAGCTCCATGACATTGCCAAGATAGATAACCATGACCCGATGGCTGATATGTCTTACGATCGAAAGGTCATGGCTGATGAACAACAGAGAAAGACCAAACGTCTCCTGTAGCTCGCCCAGCAGGTTGATGATCTGTGCCTGAATGGAGACATCAAGAGCGGATACAGGCTCATCACAGACAATGACTTTTGGTCGTAGGATCATCGCCCGGGCAATGCCGATACGCTGACATTGTCCACCGGAAAACTCATGGGGATACCGGTTGATCATTCTTGGTAAAAGGCCAACGATATCCATCATCTCTCTGACCCGGGCTTTCACCTGATCTTTTGGGATCTCCGGGTTATGGGTGACCAGAGGCTCTGCAATAATTTCACCAATGGTCATACGGGGATCCAGACTGGCCAGAGGATCCTGAAAGATGATCTGCATCTCACTGCGCAGTGGCCTCATAGCCTTGACCGGGTAACCCGTGATGTTTTCCCCCATCCAGACCACCTGGCCTTCTGTATTGTGCAATAGCTGCAGCACAGCACGACCCAGGGTGGATTTACCACAGCCGGACTCTCCTACCACCGACAGCGCTTCTCCCTCATGCAGTTCGAAACTGACGCCATCCACTGCTTTCAGTGTTGCCTTCTTTGAGAAGAAGGTGCCTACGTCAACCGGAAAGTGCACCTTGAGATCATCTACCTTGAGAATGGGCTCGCTCATAGTGCCACCTCCCTGTTCACAGTCTCTTCCTGGTTAAGCTCAATGATCTCAGTCACTCTGTGGCAGGCGACACTGCGCTCACTGGCAAATGTGATGGAGCCTGGCTGCTCTCTGCGACACTGGTCACTGGCAAGCTGGCAGCGGGGCTGGAAAGCGCAGCCACTGGGGAGAGCCTGAAGATTGGGAGGCTGGCCTGGTATGGCATAGAGGTCTTCACTGTGGTCACCGTCAATCCTGGGCATGGACTGGAGGAGCCCCTGGGTGTAGGGGTGTCTGGCATCATTGAAGATTTCATGAACAGTGCCGGTTTCGACTACCCGCCCGCCATACATGACCATGACCTGATCACACATACCGGCAATGACTCCCAGGTCATGGGTAATCATGACAATGGACATGCCCATTTCTTCTTTCAGGTTATGGAGCAGGTCCAGAATCTGTGCCTGAATCGTCACGTCCAGTGCCGTTGTGGGTTCATCGGCAATCAGCAGGTCGGGTTCACAGAGCAGAGCAATGGCTATCATGACCCGCTGGCGCATACCTCCGGAAAACTCATGGGGATACATGTATACCCGCTTTCGTGCCTCGGGAATGCCCACCAGCTCAAGCATGCGGATTGAGCGTTCAAGGGCTTCTTTCTTACCCATGCCGCGATGTTCAATCAATACTTCAGTCATTTGTCGTGAAACTTTCAGGTAAGGGTTTAATGAAGTCATCGGATCCTGAAAGATCATGGATAGTGATACACCTCGAACCTTGTTCAATTCTGCTACTGGAAGTTCCAGCAGGTTCTGCCCTTGAAAGATTGCCTGTCCGGAGGTTCTGCCATTTTTTGCCAGAAGGCCCATGATGGCCATGAATATCTGGGTTTTCCCTGAACCGGACTCACCAACGACTCCGAGGCTCTGTCCCTTTTTCAGTGTGAAGTTGATGTTATTCGCGGCAGAAACTTCACCTTCCGGTGTATCAAAGCGGGTATTCAGGTTTTGTACGTCAAGAATGATGCTCATGGTGTTATCTATCCTTGGGGTCCAGTGCATCACGCAGACCGTCGCCAATAAAGTTAAAACAGAACAGGGTGACTGCCAGGAACGTGGCAGGAAAAGCCAGCATCCAGGGAGCGCTTTCCATGACTTTGGCACCTTCTGAAATCAATACGCCCCAGCTTGTCAGGGGCTCCTGAACACCAAGGCCGAGGAAAGAGAGAAAACTTTCTGTGAGAATGACCTGTGGAATGGTCAGGGTCATATAGACGATAACGGGGCCGAGGATGTTGGGGACAATATGACGAAAGATGATTCTGGCCGTTGAGACACCGCTGGCGTGTGCCGCTTCAATAAACTCCTTTTTCTTGATGGCCATGGTCTGCCCGCGGACGATACGTGCCATCGTAAGCCATTCAACGGCACCCAGAGCGACAAAAATCAGGAAAATATGACGGCCAAAAATAACCATCAGAATGATGACAAAAAACATGAAAGGCAGGGAGTAGAGGATATCCACAAACCGCATCATCAGGTTGTCGACCCGGCCTCCCATATAGCCGGCAAAGGCACCATAGGTGACCCCGATAATCAGTGATACCGTCGTAGCGACGAGTCCGACCATCAGGGAGACTCTCGCGCCGTAAAGGGTACGGACGAACAGGTCCCTGCCATTTTCATCGGTACCAAACCAGAAACCTTCTGCAACGTTGGGAGCAACCTGAATAAAGTCCCAGTACACCTCGTCGAATGGGTGAGAGGAAAGCCAGGGTGCGAAAATTGCCATCAGAGTAATCATGGCAAGAATCACCATGGAGACAACCGCGGCCTTATTGCGCATGAGTCGGATACGGGCATCCTGCCAGAGTGAACGGCCAGCGACTTCTTCCATGTCTACGTCTTGCTGCTGGCCGAGAACCGCCGCCATTCTGTCATTGGGCTTGGCTAAAAGGCTCATCCATTCACCCTCAGTTTTGGATCAAGGAAGCTATAAATCACGTCCACAATCAGGTTCATGATGATGATCAGTGTCGCGTAAAAAATGACGACGCCCATTACCAATGGGTAGTCGCGGTTCAATGCGGCATTCACGAAGTAACGACCTACACCAGGAATGTCGTATATGGATTCAATAACCACAGACCCCGTCGTGACAGCTGCTGCTGCCGGTCCCAGATAGGAGACAACGGGAAGAAGAGCACCTTTGATAGCATGACGTATGACGACCAGTCGCTCACGAAGACCTTTGGCCCGGGCGGTCCGAATGTAGTTTGAGTGCAGGACTTCGACCATGGAGCCACGGGTCAGGCGGGCAATGTAGGCGATCTGAGGCAATGCCAGAGATATTACCGGTAGCACCAGATTTCTGGGAGCCGTCTCCCCAACCTGCGACAGGCAGCCAGGACAGGTAAACACCAAAAATCAGTGACAGTATGGGGGCAACAACGAAGTTCGGAATAGCAATACCGGTCATGGCAACACCCATGATGGCATAGTCTGTTTTCTGGTTCTGATAGAGTGCTGCCAGTGTTCCCAGGCTGATACCAATAAGCGCAGCAATTAAAATGGCCATACCGCCAATCTGCATACTGGCCGGTAAACCGGTGAGAATCAGCTCAGTAACGCTGAAATCACGGAACTTGTAGGAGGGACCAAAATCAAAACGAAGGAGGTTACCTACGTATATGAAGTATTGTTGATAAAGAGGTTTATCGAGATCGTAGGCTTTCAGGATATTGGCTTCAATTTCAGGAGGCAATTGTCGTTCAGCATCAAACGGGCCACCCGGTGCAATGCGCATCATAAAGAATGCGATGGTAATAATGATCAACAGCGTTGGAATGGCTGCGAGCAGACGTTTGGTTATATAGGTGAACATGGAAAACGGCGCTCTTTCCTTAATTCTTTCCTTAAAGGACTCCCTCCCTGTTATGGCTCATGGCCAACCCTGGCGCATGATATGTTCAGCAGTTTCCGGTGAATGCTGATAGCTCTTCTAACCACAAAGGGACAGAGACACAAAGAAAAGGTTTGAAACTTTGTGGCTCTGCGACTTTGTGGTTTAAAAAGCCCGGGAGTTCGGTTATTCCACGGTCAGATAACGTGCGTGGTGAACATCTGCAGCATTATCGACCCAGCCTTTAACCCGTGGATTTACAAGGGTTTTTGGAAACGTAATAATACAGAGGGATATTGGGTAGCTCAGCCATGGCAATAGCTTCAGCTTCGCGCATATACTCATCACGCTTATCCATATCTACTTCCATTTCCGCCTTTTTCATGAGCGTGTTGTACTGTTCGTTGTTGAAGCTGCTGTAGTTTTTGGAAAGGTTGCGGGCTTCCATCAGGTTCAGGAAGTTCTGAGGGTCGTTGTAATCGGCAATCCAGCCAGCACGGGCTACCTGGAAGTCACGGGTTTTCAGACTGGCGTAATGAACCTTGACTTCAGAGTTGTACAGCTCGGTTTTAACGCCCAGAGCCTTCTTCCACATGGCGGCAATCGCAATTGCCACTTTCTTGTGGTTTTCAGAGGTGTTATAGCTCAGTCGCAGCGTCGGTGGGTTGGATTTGCTGTAACCGGCTTCTTCCATCAGCTTTTGGGCTTCGGCGATACGCTCATCTTTAGACAGAGTCTTCCAGTTTACTTCTGAGGGCTGGCCATAGGTGCCAGTACCTGGAGGTACAAAACCGTAGGCGGGTACTTCACCGGTTCTCAACACTTTATCGGTCAGGATCTCACGGTCAATGGACATGGCTAGCGCTTTGCGGACCCGGGGATCCTTGAGAACTTCGTCGCTGGTGTTGAGAGGGTAGTAATAAACACCGAGGTAAGGGGCGATGCGAATATACTCAGGCATATTCTTCTCGAGCCACTTCAGGTCAGAAGATGCAAAGTCAGTCTGAATATCCACTTCGCCGGCACGGACACGTTTAAGCACTGCAGAACGGTCTTCCTGTGGATAAAATATCAGCTCATTGATCGATACATTTTAAGCGTCATAGAATTTCGGGTTTTTAATCAGTCTGATCCGCGCATTCGGCGTCCACTCTTCAAGAGTGTAGGCACCATTGCTCACGGCACCTTTGTTTTTTGCCCACTCTTTACCCAGCTCTTTTACTTTGTGAGAAGGAATCGGGTAGGCGGTGTAGTGAACCAGCTGAGCAACAAAATAAGGGGCAGGGCCTTCCAGAGAGACTTCCAGAGTTTTGTCATCGATAACCTTTACACCGAGTGCTTCGGGGCCAGCTTTACCGGTATTCACCTTCTGGGCATTTTTGATGGTGTAAAGCAGATATGAGTAGCCGGACGCCGTCTCTGGTGCCAGGATGCGCTGGAAAGCGTAATAGAAGTCATTGGCTGTAACAGGCTTGCCATCAGACCAGGTGTGGTCGCGCAGCGTAAATGTGTATACCAGCCCATCGTCGGAAACGGTCCAGCTCTCAGCGGCACCCGGAATAATTGAGCCATCAGCTGCTTCTGTAGTCAGGCCAAGGAACATATTGCCAACGATACGGCTTTCCCAGACACCGGAGATAAAGTGAGGGTCGAGCGATGCGGGTTCGCCCATATTGCCAAATGTCAGCGTATCTGCGGCCTGCGCCTCATTCCCTGGTGCCGTGAAGAAAGCACCGGATACAGCAATAGAAATCGCCAGCATACCTGCTTTCAGGTGCTTGAACGGTGTCATTTTTACAGACATGACTTCCCCTTGTTTATATTGTCTCAGGCTCTATTGATATAAATATTGAGCGATAGACGTTTTATTGGCAGTGATTATTTATTGTGCAAAAGCATTCTTTTGCGAGCACTTATTATTTTCTGTCTTCATGGCTGCAGGTAAGCAGGCGAAAACGGCCCTTGATCACGGGTACTGATCAGACAGCATATTCCGGGTAGGAAAGACATTGGCCACCACGGCTTTTTACTACTTCGCTCATGGTTGCTGGCAGCGCACAAGGCAGTACGCATTCTTTTCTGGAAAAAACTTCAGGCAAAAAGCGTGTAATTCATAAAATCACCTTTTCTGAAAAAGCGTATTGGCACAGATCAATAAAGCGAATGGTTGATAGCGCTGATTCATCGTTAAAAATGGGCAATTCCCGAGTCGTTGAACTATCTTTGGACAGATATCGTACTTCGCAAGCCGTATATAGAGGTGCACGCCAATGGCATCATCCTGGGTACTGGTTGCTGATAACAGCCAAGCCAAGGTCTATCGTTTGGATCGGCACAAGAGAGTGCTGGATCTGGTTGACCAGATTGACCATGAAGAGGGCAGATGGAAGCGGCATGAGTTTGTGACGGCAGGGCCGGGCCATTCAGTCGCTTCTTCTGTTGGTGGCAATGTTCGTATGGTGGGCACTGATAACTCTCCGAAGGTAAATGAGTCTATCAACTTTGCTCATATGCTGGCTAAGTCTATTAATCATGCTCATGACCTGCACCAGTTTGAAACCCTGCGTGTCTGTGCTCCACCAAAATTACTGGGTGAAATATTACCCCTGGTTGAAAAGCATGTACCACAGGGAGAACACATCAATAAAGACTTGATCCATGAGAGCTCAGAGGAACTGCTTGAGCGTCTCACAGAACTTCATTGAGACTGTCATTTAGATGAACTGGGCGGGGTTGATATGAATCGGTATAGAGAGTTGGAAGAGCTGGATATCGAGTTCCAGGAGGCAGAAAGTGCCTGGCTGGAAGCGAAAGATGATGAAAGTCTCTCAGAACAGCATAAACAGGAATTTCTAAGCAAGTTGCATCATTGTCTTGAGAAACGAAAAGCCCATATTACCAAACACTGGCATGACCCGGCGTACTACGATAAGGGGCATCTAACGATTGACTGACTTCCTTCAGGTAGCCTCCAGCCAGAATTCTGTTCATCAGGGCGCTTTTCAGGAGAACGTAATGAAGCGGTACCTTACGCCTTTAATTTTGTTGTTCGTTTTGCTTGCTGGTTGCGCAGTCAAACCTGAAGTCAGCTGGGACTATAACCACCAGGTTAACTGGTCATCCATGAAAACATGGGCATGGTTCCTGCCAGGAAGGGAGAAGGATAACCGGATTATGAGCCTGATGGCCCAGCGGGTTCATTTGCAGGTATCTCAGGATCTTGCTGCAAAAGGGCTACAGGAAACAGCTGCTCAAGAGGCGAGCATGTGGTTGAGTTGGGGATTCACTGAAAAGTCCAGACTGGAGGGTACCTCTTACAACAATGGCTTTTACTATGCGCCTTATCCCTGGGTAATGAGCAACTGGCCGTCTGAAGTTGTCGTAAACAGCTATGAGGTGGGGCGCCTGACGTTAAGTGTGATTGATCCGGCAAACAATCATGTTATCTGGCAGGGAATTGCCAGTCAGCGACTGACGTCGGATATGTCGCCGGAAGAGCAGAGAGAGTATATCACTGAGTCAGTGAATAGCCTTCTGGAAAAATTACCGCCCCCTGTCAATTATATTCCCCAGTAGAAATTCAGGTTCTGTTGGCAAGCTTATGTCAACAGAACCTGACCAGAGCAGTTTGCGCAAAGTATTCTGTTCTTATGAATCGTATATCTTAGCGGTAAGCGCTGAAAATCTCTTCCACAGTTCCATCGCTTTTCATGGTATCCAGGACAGACTGCAGGCGCTTCACAACTTCATCGGGTACTGAGGGATTCAGTGCTAGGTAATCATTCGTTGAGCCCACTTCAAAGATTGGCTTGATGGTTGGAATACTTTCCTTCTGGGCATAATAGTAACCACTGAACTCACCGGTAACCCAGAGATCAATTTGACCTCTTGCCAGCTTGCGGGCATTGGCATCTTCTTTCAGGCTCTCTTCGAACTGAACATCATCTTTCTTTAGAAGGCTGGTAACAGCGTGACCTTTAACGCTGGCTACTTTGTATTTATTGAGATCTTTCAGGCTCTTGATGGTGATTTTATTGCTGGCAAGGGTAAATACCTTGTATTTATTCTCGATCAGAGGACCAACCCATTTGAACTTGTCTTCACGCTCTGGCAGTCGCGCAGTAGAGAAAACAGCAAAATCTTTGCCGTTCACTGCAAGGCCATAGACTTTACTCCATGGGAATCTCAGGGTCATGGTGTAATCAACATCGGCACGGCTCAGCATTTCACGGACAATATCAGTCGCAATACCATCAATCTCGGAATCTCTGGCAAAGTTCTTATCTGCAATGCTCATATTAAAGGGAGGATAGTTCTCGGTCAGAACCGTCAGTTTAAAATTGTCGAGCGAGGTGGTGGCCATTGTATTAGTTGCTGAAAAGCCAGCCATCAATAACAGGGCGGATAAAAACAAGGGGCGAGCAAATGACGATAGTCGCTTAAACATACTTCCGAAGCTCCATGGGGCTTTATTGTTATCGCGAGTTTTGAGCAAAATTCTTGAGCGTGGATATATACTTAATTAAAAACCATCGTGCAATGAATTGTCTGATAATCATTGATGAATGAGCTGTTTTTTTGGGCAGTTATTGACATGATGCAGACAATGCTAATTCTCCATCATTTCTTTGAATCATTACTTTTCTTTATATAACGCAGGTTTTCGTAATTTAACGTATTGGGTGAAGAGTTTTCCCGCTTTTTCTTCGAAGAAGAATCATCCTTCCGCTCGCTAAAAAGTGACTGGTTTATTTTATATTAAGATTATTTGAAGCCTTGAATTGATGAAATAACGAAGCTCTCTACTGGCTAAATGGCGTTAAACAAGATCTTTTGATGAGCTCAATTTGACGTAGATCATGTTTTTAAGCGTGTATCGGTGTCGTTTTGTCTGTTGGAATTTGATCCTGATCATTTATGTTCTTCAGCTGCAAAAAACAGATATCTGTGCTCCGATTTTATTGATTTGCGTCACTTTTTATTGATGGGTGCTCGCTGACACATATCAAGCCGGTCTTGTGCTCATTTGGGTAGCCTTGCTGCGCTAACTCATTCAAACTCGAGGCACAGGCTCCTCATGCTTCTTAAAACCAAACTGTTTGGAAAGGTCTATAGCTTTTCCAGCATTAAAGAAGTACTCGCCAAGGCCAACGAAAAGCGTTCTGGCGACGTACTGGCGGGCATAGCCGCCGAATCAATTACTGAGATGGTAGCGGCTAAGGACGTCCTGTCCCGAATGTTGTTGTCTGATCTCCGCAATAATCCGGTCGTTCCTTATGAAGACGACGAAGTTACACGGATTATTCAGGATGATGTCAACGAAACCATCTACAACGAAATTAAAAACTGGTCTGTCGGTGAACTGCGCGAATGGCTGCTTTCTTATGAAGCCCAGAGCACTGATATCCGTCGCATCAGCCGTGGTCTGACCTCGGAAATGATTGCTGCCGTTGCCAAGCTAATGACCAATGGTGACCTGATTTACGCAGCGAGCAAAATGGATGTGCTTGCCACCTGTAATACCACCATTGGTCGTCGTGGCACTCTGGCCGCCCGTCTTCAGCCTAACCACACCACTGATAACGTAGACGGTATCCGTATCTCTACGCTGGAAGGTCTTTCCTACGGTATTGGTGACGCGGTTATCGGTCTGAACCCGGTAGACGACACTACCGACAGTATCTATCGCTGCCTGCACCAGTTCGAAGAGATCAAGCAGAAGTTTGAGATCCCGACCCAGAACTGCGTACTGGCCCATGTATTGTCACAGATGGAAGCGGTTGAGCGCGGTGCGCCTGCCGACATGATCTTCCAGTCTATAGCCGGATCTCAGAAAGGTAACGAAGCCTTTGGTTTTAATGCCGGTCATCTGGCAGAAGCCAACGACATGATGCTCAAGCAGGGTACCTGTACTGGCCCTAACGTTATGTACTTCGAAACCGGTCAGGGTTCTGAACTGTCTTCTGATGCCCACCACGGCGCAGATCAGGTCACCATGGAAGCCCGTTGCTACGGTTTTGCCCGTCGCTACAAGCCATTCCTGGTCAATACCGTAGTTGGTTTTATCGGTCCTGAGTACCTGTACGACGGTAAGCAGGTTATCCGTGCCGGTCTGGAAGATCACTTCATGGGCAAACTGCACGGTCTGCCAATGGGGGTAGACGTTTGTTACACCAACCACATGAAGACCGACCAGAACGATAACGAATCCCTGATGACACTGCTGACCGCTGCTGGCTGTATCTACTTTATGGGTATTCCTGCCGGTGACGACATCATGCTGATGTACCAGACCAGCGGTTATCACGATGTGGCCACCATGCGTGAGCTATTCAATAAGCGCCCGATTCCAGAATTCGAAGCCTGGTGTGAGCGCATGGGCATTATGGAAAATGGCCGTCTGACTGCGAAAGCAGGCGACGCTTCTATTTTCCTGAAGTAATGAGGGCTCACCATGATTTCTGAAAATGATCTGAAAGACCTGATTGGCAAAGTCCTGAAGGAAATTGACCTTTCTGATGCCGGCAAGGAACAGGTTGTTCGCTCTGTCACCAGTCAGGTAGAAACCGCTGTCTCTAACGTTGATGACAGCGAGCTGTATGACATTACCGCTACTGAAATGTCTGACTTCTTCGCCGTAGAAAATGCGGAGAACAAGGCTGAGTACATGAAGCTCAAGGCCAAGACTCCAGCTCGTCTTGGCATTGGTAAGGCCGGCCCACGTTACAAGACGGAAACCATGTTGCGTTTTCGTGCTGACCATGCCGTTGCCATCGACTCTGTATTCAACGAAGTCGTTGAAGAGTTCGTTACTGAAGCCGGTCTGGTCGCCGTTTCCTCACGCTGTGAAGACAAAGACATGTACGTCACTCGTCCTGATCTGGGTCGTATGATCAGTGATGAGGGTGTGGCCAAAATTCAGTCTGAGTGTCGCAAGGGTGCAGATGTTCAGATTGTGATTGCTGACGGTCTGTCCTCCAGTGCCATTACCGCCAACCTGAAAAATATCCTGCCTGCAATGAAGCAGGGTCTGGAAGGTTATGGCCTGAGTGTTGGTGACACCGTATTCATCAAATTTGGCCGTGTGGGTGCCATGGATCATCTGACTGATCTGACCAACAGCAAGGTAACGGTCATGCTGGTGGGTGAGCGTCCAGGTCTGGCTACGGGTGAATCCATGGGTGCCTACATCACCTATGAAGGCACAGTGGGCATGGCCGAAGCAGGCCGTACCGTAATCTCCAATATCCATCGTCGCGGAACCCCTGCTGCTGAAGCGGGTGCGCACATTGCCAACATCGTTAAGAAGATGTTTGAGCAGAAGTGCAGCGGTGTTGGTTTCCGTTTCTGATCTTTGGGTATAGAGGAGTAGAACAATGAAAGGTGATCGTCTGGGTGCCAGTGTACTGGCCGTAAAAATGATTCCCAACGTCGATGCAAAAATGGCTGAAAAGCTGGGTATGCCAAAAGGCTGGAAGAGTCTGGGTATCCTGACTGCTGACGCGGATGACGTGACCTACTGCGCACTGGATGAAGCGTGCAAGAATGCTGAAGTCAGTGTTGTCATGGGCAAGAGCTTCTATGGTGGTGCTGCCAACGCAAACAGCAAGCTGGCTGGTGAAGTCATCGGTATGCTGGCAGGCCCAAGTCCGGCCGAAGTTCGCAGTGGCCTGAATGTCGCCATCGATTTTATTGAAAATGAGTTTTCATTCTACAGCGCGAATGAAGACGACAGCATTGCCTATTTTGCCCAGTGCATTTCACGCACCGGTTCTTTCCTGTCCGGTCTGGCTGAAATTAATGAAGGTGAAGCTCTTGCTTACCTGATTGCACCGCCTCTGGAAGCCATGTACGCACTGGATGCAGCCATGAAGGCGGCGGATGTCCAGTTATGCCAGCTGTTTGAGCCTCCTTCAGAGACCAACTTTGGTGGCGCTCTGCTCACTGGTAGCCAGTCTGCCTGTAAAGCGGCCTGTGATGCTTTCGCCGATGCGGTGAAGTTTGTTGCAGATAACCCAAAGCACTTCTGATTGGCCTTTAAGAGTACACGATGGAGGGGCTGGCGATGAGAACACAAGAGGCAGCAGGGTTTATTGAAACATTTGGCTTCCTCCCGGCGGTGGAAGCGGCGGATGTCTGTCTGAAAACCGCCAATGTCAGCCTGGTCTCAAAACAGAACTCCGGTGGTGGTCTGGTTACGATCATCATCCGGGGGGATGTCGGTGCCGTCAAAGCGGCTATCGAAGCCGGAACGATGGCAGCGGATCGTGTTGGCAAGGTGGTATCTACCCACGTGATTGCCCGACCAGTCACTGAGCTGAATGCGCTTCTGGCTGGAACGACCGAAAAAACGGCTCCTGTCGTTTCGCAACCAGAAGCAGAATCACAGCCAGAAACTGTGGTTACTGAAGAGACGATGGAGACTAATGGTTCATCTGCACCAACGATGGATGAATTACAGGCTTTCAGAACCGTTGAATTGAGAAACATGGCCAGACAGTTATCTGACTTCCCAATGAGCAAACAGGAAATCAAGTTTGCCAAGAAGGATGCGCTGATTCAGGCGATGGTCGAATATCACCAGAGGGTGAAGTAAATTGGAACTGCTCGATAAAGACCTTGCTTCCATTCAGGAAGTAAGAAACCTGATCCGCCGGGCCAAAGAAGCCCAGAGAGTACTGGCTGATTACAGCCAGGCTCAGGTGGACGCTCTGGTCGAAGCAATGGCTCGTACCGGTGAAGCCAATGCCAGCCGTCTGGCTGAAATGGCGGTTGAAGAAACTGGCTTTGGTAAAGTTCAGGATAAGATCACCAAGAACATGATTGCCAGTAAGCATCTTGCTGAATCTGTTCGCTCCATGAGAACCATCGGCATTATTGCTGAAGACCCTGCGAAGAAAATGCAGGAAGTCGCTGTGCCTTACGGTGTGGTTGCTGGTCTTGTACCATCGACCAACCCAACGTCGACTGCGATTTATAAATCCATTATCTCCATCAAGGCAGGTAATGCGGTCATCATCAGCCCACACCCGTCGGCGCTGAAGTGCATCAGCGAAACCGTGCGCCTGCTGAGAGAAACGCTTCAGAGCCTGGGCGCACCTGCTGACCTGATCTCTGTAATGACTCAGCCAACGCTGGAAGGCACCAGTGAGCTGATGAAGAATGAAGGCACAGGCATCATTCTCGCCACTGGCGGTTCTGCCATGGTTAAGGCTGCTTATAGTTCTGGTAACCCTGCCCTGGGTGTTGGTCCGGGTAACGTACCGGCCTTTATTGAACGAACTGCAGATATCAAGAAAGCAGTGTCGTACATCCTGATGAGCAAGACATTCGATAACGGAACCGTCTGTGCATCTGAGCAGCATGTGGTTACTGAACATGTGATCGCTGATCAGGTTAAGGCAGAAATGATTGCCCAGGGCTGCTACTTCCTGAACGAGACAGAAACCGTTCGGGTTGAGAAAGTGATTGTTGGTCCAAGAGGCACACTGAACGCTCGTATCGTCGGTAAGCCAGCGGTAGAAATCGCTCGCATGGCTGGCCTGGAAATTCCAGCTGCTACCCGTGTGCTGGTGGCTGAACAGGGGCGTGAGTGCGTTGGTAAGCAACATCCATTCTCTTGGGAAAAGCTGTCGCCACTGCTCGGTTTCTACCGGACAAATGATGCTCATGAAGCCTGCGAACTTTGCCTTGAGTTACTGAATTACGAAGGTGCTGGTCACTCATTGGCGATTCACACTCAGAACAATGATCTGGTTCGTGAATTTGCACTGAAGAAGCCGGTTTCCCGATTAGTGGTGAATACACCATCGACTCACGGTGCTGTCGGCGCAACCACCGGTCTTCCACCCGCCTTTACCCTGGGTTGTGGCAGTGTGGGTGGTTCAGCCACTTCAGACAACGTGACACCTCTGCATCTGTTTAACAAACGCTATGTCGCCTATGGCATCTGCGAGCCAGAAGCTCAAGTTGCTCAGGCGCCTGCTGCAGTAACAGAACTGGATATTGAAGCAATCACCCGCATGGTGATTGAAAAGCTGAAAGCACTTTAAGTGCTTTCAGATGAAACATAACTTTTTATCGTATTAAAACGTCTCCCCCGGGAGACCATCAGGAGAAACAAATAATGGCTATCTCTAACGCTCTGGGCATGGTTGAAACTAAAGGTCTGGTTGCTGCTGTCGAAGCTGCTGACGCAATGGTTAAAGCTGCGAACGTGACTCTGGTTGGTAAAGAGAACATTGGTAGTGGTCTGGTAACCATCATGGTTCGTGGTGACGTTGGTGCTGTTAAAGCGGCTACTGATGCTGGCGCTGCGGCTGCTGAGCGTGTTGGTGAACTGGTTTCCGTACACGTTATCCCGCGTCCACACGGCGAAGTTGAAGTGATCCTGCCTCAGGCTAAAGGCGAGTAATTTTCTATTACTCACTGCAGGAGCATAAGGACACGTAGAAAAGCGGTTTTCCAAGTCTTTGTGCTTCTGCTCTTCAGCTTAACATTGGCCACATGGCCAATGCCGATTGTGAGACATCGCTGTGAATACCCTCGTTAACGAACAGCTCCTGAAAGAAATTATTGATCAGGTGATTGTTGAATGCACTGCGCAGACTCTGTCGTCTTTAGAGGCTGAAAGCAGCAAGAAAGAAATCCCTGTTGAAACTTCTGCCCGCCATGTTCACCTGTGCCAGAAAGACGTAGAAGCGTTATTTGGTGTTGGTCACCAGTTGACCCCCGCTCGTGAACTCTCCCAGCCAGGTCAGTATCTGTGTGAAGAACGTGTCACTGTGATTGGCCCAAAGGGTTCCTTTGAGAATGTCGCGGTACTTGGGCCAGCCCGCCCAGAAAGTCAGGTGGAAATTTCCCGCACTGATGCCCGTCAGCTGGGTGTTAATGCAGTATTGAAAGAGTCCGGAGATATTTCCGGTACCCCCGGAGTATTCCTTTATTCCGGCAAAGGTATGGTACAGCTGGATAAGGGTGTCATTGTTGCCCGTAACCATATCCACATGACCACTGCCGATGCCCAGCGTCTGGGAGTTCAGGACAGGCAGGAAGTGGATGTTCGGATTGAAACGGATCGTCCGGTTACCTTCCATCGAGTTCTGGTCAGGGTAAAAGACAGCTTTTCTCTGGCAATGCATATTGATTTTGATGAAGCCAATGCGGTTGGTCTACCGGCCAATGCAAAAGGTGAGTTAATAGCTTAACGGTAATAAACGACTATGTCTGAATTTGATCCTGAGCGCGTCAGCAAGCTGATCCAGAAAGTGGAGAATAGCCTGACACACACTGCACAGGTTACCGATGCTGACAAGCTGGTGGTGGGTGTAGATCTTGGTACTGCCTACATCGTTCTGGTGGTGCTGGATCATCATGGTGAGCCAGTTGCCACGGAAATGCAGTTTGCCCAGGTGTTGAAGGATGGTCTGGTCGTTGATTACATCGGTGCGCTGAATATTGTCCGTCAGCTGAAGGAAAAGCTGGAGACACGCCTGCAGGTCTCCCTGGAAAAAGCGGCCATTGCCATGCCTTCCAATACACCAGAATCGGTCTGCAAAACTCACCGATATGTGGTGGAGGGGGCAGGTATGGACGTGGTGAATATGCTGGATGAGCCTACAGCTGCCAACCGGGTACTGGGTATCCGCAATGGCGCTGTGGTGGATATTGGTGGTGGGACAACCGGACTTTCTATTTTTAAAGATGGCGAAGTGATCTATACCGGAGACGAAGCAACCGGTGGCACGCATCTGTCTCTTGTACTGGCGGGTCACTATAAAACCAGCTTTGAAGAAGCAGAAGAGCAGAAAAAAGATTCTGCGAACCATCGTGATGTGGTGGCCATTGTCCGTCCGGTGATTGAGAAGATGGGTTCCATTGTTCATCAGCACATTCAGGGCTACGACGTAAAGGATATTTATCTGGTCGGCGGCACAACCTGCCTGCCGGAGTTTGAGCAGATTGTGGAAAAGCAGACGGGCGTAACCACCTGGAAGCCGGAAAATCCGTTTCTGGTGACGCCACTGGGCATTGCAATCAGCGCATTAGAAGCAGAAAAGCTTTTGGCATCATAAAGCAAGGAAAACAGTAATGAATACCGATGCACTGGTTGAATTGATTGCCAAACGGGTGATGGAACAGCTGCTGGCTCTGCAGGGAACAACAGAAGCCAGGAAAGCTCATCAGTCTGTGCTGGTGGTCGGGGACTGCGATAACCGACAACAGCTGGAGCTGGCCCTGGGTAATGAATACGCACTGTCATTTACTGCCGATCGACAGAATGATGAACGTCCACGACCGGCAAAGTATGACCATATTATTCTGGCCAGCCTGTCCAACAGTCTGTTGTCAGCCCTAGCGATCGGGCTGGAACGGGGCAGTGAAGGCTGTGTCATTGTTGAGAGCCTGCTGCTGGGTAAAACAGTTCATATCCTGGAAGAGGGTATTGCCTATCGTCGTTTTCGTGATACGGCTAATCCTGCCTTTTACCAGGTTTTCCAGGATAAGGAAGCGACGCTTTGCTCTTTTGGTATGGCAGTAGTGACACTGGACAGTCTGTCCGATGCTCTGTCAGGTGCTGATACTCCAGAGAAGCAAGAAATTGCTTCTGTAAATGAAGTGGTCTATGAGGTCAGTGCTCCGAAAGAAAGAGCCTATGTTGAGCCAAAGCTTGCAGATAAGGGTGTTTTTAACCTTGAGCAGCGAGTTATTGGGGAAAAGGACCTTCGGACCTGTTATGAGCAGGGATATCGGAAAATCAGGCTTCAGGAAAGAGCCCTGATTACCCCGCTGGCAAAAGATTTCCTGCGTATGAAAGAAGGCTTTGAGCTGGTATAAGAGAAGTCTCTCTCTTTCTTTAATCTTTCGGGTAGTCCGCTTATGTTCCATGGTGTGAGGCCAATTCAAACCATGGAACCCCCTAAGACCTATAAACACGTAAATTGATTTATACCTTCCTGATAATCATCCCTTGCTATGCTCAGGGCAGAACATCTTTGAGCAGGTTGTCATTTCGGGGAGGCTGATATGGAAAGAATTTGCTCAGCAATGAGCTGTGATGCTGAAGAATATGCTCAGGAGAAGCTGAGACCATTTCGTTTGTGGATAGAGCGCTGGAGTATTTTTCAGGCAGTTTTGGACAACAATACTCAACTTGTGGGAAAACGGGTTGGGGACTTTGGCTCAGGAACTGGATATTACAGTCGAATGCTGATTGATCTGGGGGCTGCCAGTATTTTGGCAATTGATAGCGAACCGGGCATGATTCAAAAAGCCAAAGAGGATAGTGCGTCTTACAATCCTCTGATTACCTACGATAACGCTTGCCTGCAGGATACCAAAGGTGAAGGGGAGTGTTCATTGGTTCTTGGCTCCTACATTATGAACTTCCCTAAGACTCCAGAAGAAACCTTACTGTATTGTCAGTCGCTCGTAAGCCACTTAGAGACAGGAGGTGTATTTATTGGCTTTTTGAATAACCCTTACGAACGTTCTGGCGGTGAGCAATACAAACCATATGGTTTTTGGAAAGAGTATACTGCTGATCGCGATGGCGACTATGATGGCTGTCCAGTTGATGTCCATATTGATGGACTGTCAAACCCAATTAGAAACTATAATATTCTACCAGAGACCTATGAGTGGGCATTCAGAGAAGCTGGAATGGATATGGAGTGGAGAGAAGTTGAAGTGCACCCAAGCCAGAAAAAGAGTCCTTATTGGAATCTGTTATTTGATGGTATTGCTCCCGTAAATATGGTTTCAGCTACGCGAATTTAGCTGAATGTTTCCATCGGTTTTTTCTTCTATTATCTGTAGAAGTTCAGACCTGACCTGACAGTTACCGATTTTCAAGAGGGTGTCTGTCAGGTCAAATTCAGGCTATGAACTTTTCCTTCCAGATCTCTTTCCC
>OODV01000445.1 GCA_900299555.1 uncultured Endozoicomonas sp. | reverse complement strand
AATCGGCCAGAAAATGGTTAATCGGGAGGTCAAATTAAACTGGTGTTTTGAGGACTTTTTACGCTGGTGATGACAAAAAATGATAAAGAGCATATCTGGAATAGAATCAAAGACGACCTAAAACCAAAAGTAACTATAGATTCTGGTTTTCTTGGGTACACCCTTCAATCTTATATATCACGTAAACATGCTGATGGAACGGTAAGAACAACGCAATCATATCAGAGAATAATTGATAATTTCGAGCCTGAAATTGATGCAAATTTAAGCATATTCAAAAAAACTGACATCGAGACGCATGCTGAATTGAATCTAGGTGAAATTCCACACATGTTTGGTATATTGGCTTTATCTCAGTTTGTTGGTGCACCAATTGCAACACTCAATTCAACTGATGGGATGGCTGGTTCTCAATACACACAAGCAAAAAATTACATTAAGGCATTCGATATTATTTCAGATCGAATTATGCAAAATCTAGGGGATGTTGAGAATGTGGCCTGATTCCCTTATTAGAGAAATTGTTGAGAAACGATGCATTATTCATCTTGGTTCTGGTATGTCGTGCCAATCGGTAGATGAGCATGGTAATAGACCTCCTAGCTGGGAAAGTTTACTTAATACACTAAAAAATGCAACTCTAAGTCGAAGTGAAGATAGAGAATTAACGGATGAATTTATTTCACAAAAAAAATATTTAGATGCAGCAGAAGTAATTCGAACTAAAGGTAGCCCAGCTGAGTATAATGCTAAAATAAGAGAGGTTTTTATAGAAAAAAACTTTATCCCTTCGAGTGCGCATATTAATTTAGTAAACATTTCTCCAAGAATATTTTCAACGACAAATTATGATACTTTAGTCGAGGGAGCACTTATTGAAAATTCAGGTCATAATTCATTTACACAATATGAGCATACACGAGATGGATTACTTGATTCAGTACGATCTCCCAGCACTATTCTAATAAAAATGCATGGCTGTGCGAAACATGCAGCAGACACAATTCTTAGTAGGTCAGATTATTTCAATTTACGTAAAAAATACCGATCTTTTTTCGAACTCACATCATCTTTATACAAATTAAATACTGTTCTTTTCATTAGTTGTGGCATTGAAGACCCTGATATAAACTTGATTCTTGAAAACAATAATATAGAAACTGATACAACAAATCCTAGTTATGCAATGGTAGGATCTAAATCATATGCAGCAAGAATTAAAGATACTATCAAGAGTCAGTACAACATAGAGTTGATCCTCTATGATCAAGAGAATGAAAACGATCATAGCAATTTCGAGAAAAAGTTGGACGAATTGAAGGAAAAGGTTGACTTAGTAAGGACTAAATTTGGACTAACGAACTAAACGGCAGCTAAAAAATGCTTCCAGTTCGTGGCTTCGCCACCCGTGATCTTGCCCCGATAAAATGGACACCTTGCTTAACCAAAAGCAAGGTGATTCAATGATCCGACTTAAAGAAAAACATCGCACATTTACCAATGCTTTTCGCATCATGGCTATCAAGCTGGAAGCTTTGCCAGGTGTTATGGCAAAAGACATTGCTGAGATCCTAGAGATACATCCGCTTAATGAACATTAATGAACAAGAAGGGTCAGGCCTTTCATCGTGCATTTTATAAAAATGATAATCTGAATTTCATGCTTTCTTTGATGCACAATGAAAGACCTGACCCAGCTTTGTTACAGCTTTGTTATGTTATAAAGTAAAGAAAGAGCTTTGTTAAAGAAGTGTTAAAGAATAAAGAAAGTAAAGCGTTAGCCGTTTATGAGAGAATTATGCTGAAAAATATACCTCCAAAAATACGAATAACATTGCTATATATATTTATTACTATTGGATATTTATTTAGATTTTTACTTGTAAATATTTATGGAATCTTTATTCTTTCACTAGCTGTATATTTCAACACTAAACTTTTATTCAATGTCGAACCGTATTCTTTCTCAGAGCTGGTCGATTGGTTGGTATCTCTAAGCGAAGCCGCAAAAATTGCAATTCTTAGTTCATCTATTCCAATAATCGGTTTCTTTATTGCTTACGCGACAGCAACAGCAAACTGGAAGTCACAGATCAGAGAAAATTTGAAAATACAAGCAGCTGGTGAAATAGAAGTGTTTTTTACTGAATGCTCAAGATCTGCTACTAATTGTAAAATATATGCAGAAGGTCTTGTTCAGGCATCAAAAAAAATCAGAAATAACTGCACAAAAGATGAAGGTATTTTTTTAGCACATTATCACAGAGAGCAGAGCCTGATATTCAAGCAAGACAGAGATAGACTTGCGACTCTGAATGTTGAAGTGCATAGAATAAGTGGAAAATATGGGAACCTATTTTTAAGCTTACCTGGATTGAAATCAACATTAGATGAGGCAATTGAGGCTCTTGAAAAAATATCAAAAGCATCTTGGATAAAAATTCCATTTCATATCAACAATGATTTAAGCCCAGTTCTTACATTCACAAATCAGTTTGACGTAGAGGAATGCAGGAATCTTATAAAAGTAGTGAATACCAACTATAACTCAATAAGCTCATCATCTGGTAACGTTCAAGGTCGGCTTATGTCTTCAGTTCTTGATGTCAATTTGTGGTTTCTTCTTTCATTATTCCGAGATCGAAAAGTAGTTCTTGAGAATTTTGAACGTAAATCTGAGAACTTAAATAAACTCAATAATTAATAAAAATAAGAGTCAGCTCTTTCATTGTGCATTAGCTTAAATGAATTCCTAGCCTAATAGTACTGATGATAAAAACAGTTTTAGAGAGTTTACAACCAATGCGCTCTGTTTCTTTAAAATTTAAAGCTGCGGCAGTTCTTTTATTAATGAGCTTTAATAGCTGGTCAGTGAATCTAGATAAACACGATGTGTACTATCAGGTTCGGTACAGCTATAAAAATAATAAGATTGACTACAATGCAGTTTGTTCTAATTACAAGAGAGGTTCTGTAGAAAATCGTAGTTGTCGCCGCCAGGCACAGCATTAGTTCAGGGATCAATGTCATAAATATGGTTCATTTGACATAGAGAAAACTCAACCTCTGCTTTAGAGCTTCACTGGTACATTCGATTTAATTTTTATATGAGTTAAACCAACCGTCACACATAATAAATCCAGGCGGTTGTGATGTACTCTTTAGAACAAACAAAAATATTAAAAGAACTTTCGTTCTATATTACTTTCCTTACCAGAGCTGTTTCTGCGAAAGCTGCACCAGTGTTTTGCGAATTGCTCATTGGTAGCATGCTCTCCGGTGAGGGGTTCCTGACTCAGGCTCTGCTTGCCATCCAGTACGATAAAGTCTGGAGCAGCTATCATCATTGGGTTGCCTTCGGGTGCTGGCGTTGGCGAAATCTTGCTCATCAACTGACACTGTTAGTCAGTTCCAAAGCACCTGAAGAGGAACCGGTTCCCGTTATTCTCGATGACCTGATCCTTGAGCGTTGTTCAGAGAACGCGCCTGCCTGTCGCATCCACCGACAGCACAGCCAGAAAAAGAACCGTGC
>OODV01000342.1 GCA_900299555.1 uncultured Endozoicomonas sp. | reverse complement strand
CGAACATTAAGCTCGAAACCCAGAGCAGCATAGACTGCTTGTAGAGTCGGTAATATAAGAGAATTGGCCAGTTCAGAAGTTACACTGGAAATGCTTTATTAATTTCAGAAATAAACTTCTCAAACGTCCGTAATACCTAAGCTCTAAAGCTGAGTATTATATCAATGCGACAGGTTTATGTTCTTTAAGTCACCCAGTTTTCAATGTTATAAAACTACCTTGATTTCGTTCAGGATGAGCCAGGTATGCCTGCTGGATGTTGGTCGGTTTACATCATTCTTGCCAGTGATAACAGTCTCTACACAGGCATTACCACGGATATTGTCCGGCGGTGGCGCCAGCATTGTGGCGCTGCTGGTGGTGCCAGGTTTTTCAGGGGGCGCAAGCCAAAGCAACTTGTCTACCTGGAAGATGCCGATAACCGCTCATCAGCAAGTCGGCGAGAGGCCGCCATTAAGAAGTTAACCCGAAAACAAAAGTTGATCTTACTTTCTTCTTGTGAGAATCGCAGTCACCTTTGGGCAGATAAGTTGCTTCCCGCTCCCTGAATACACTTTGTTGGAGACCTTTTAACAGGTGGGCACGCAATGTTTTTCCAAGCGTGTTCATGGCTTTTTATAACAAAAAGAAGCATAAAGTATCACTTTGGGTTCAAGATTGAACGTTTAGATAGTATGATTCACAAAAAATGAATGAAGCAGGAAGGATCTTTGTAAGACACAGGGTAGATAAATACTACTGCTTCATTGCCTTTGGATAACAACAATAAATATGACCTAAATCCTGCAATCCCAATTTCAAAAGGTCAAATAGAGGAATGAAACATGGC
>OODV01000151.1 GCA_900299555.1 uncultured Endozoicomonas sp. | reverse complement strand
CCGCCGCCACCGCCCCCACCACCGCCACCGCCACCGTAAATAGCCCCCCGGTTATCTACATGCAAGGGGGTAGTTAATATGATTGCAGTTCCGCCAGCACCCCCCGGGGAACCTGCACCTGTCCCCCCACCACGACCACCATTCCCACCTCGACCCACAACCATAACAGAAGGATTAATAGCTAAGATCACTTGGTCAAAAGCTGAAAGATCGCCACTCTGCAAAGCCGGTACAGCAGTGGAAGAAGCTGACACATGATCCGTAACAGTGACCGTTACAGCACCTGACGAAAGCCCTTGAGAAGTAATAAATGTCTCCAGGTTCACATCCTGACCACCGGCCAAAGTCAGGTAGCTCATTGCGGAGGTCCCATAAAAATCACTCATCTTCAAACGGCCAGAAGCAGGTACTGAATCCGAACCGTAATACTCAGACAGTTTATGGGGAGCAGAACCGCCGAACTCGGCGGCTATCTGGGAAAGTGTTAAACGTCCGTTGTTCTGCAATGCCATATCAATTCCCTATACTAAATTCAGTTGCCTGAACTTCACCGGAGAACACAGTAGTTGAACCAGAAACAGTGACATTAGCGAGCTTGGCTTCGAGTTGTGCGATACGGGTAACCAAATCTTCCCAGTAGGGTTCCGCACCATTGGTCATAAGTACTTTGCCTGTATGACCCGCTTGCTCTGGCAAAATCGCAGGAGGGAAAGGTGGTGGGTTATTTTCGTGATAAACCCGCGCTCCGCCTTGGGCAAAGAACTCCCCGGACGTGGTAATACCTCCATTCTTGTCAAGGTCTACCGACAATGCCTCGCCATAACCAGTAGGCAGCCCCTGTTCGGACATATCTGCCAGCTTCCATCGGTCATGCGGTGCTTCGTCTTCATACATGTAGCAGTAAACACTCGTACTCTCTTCCAAGAGCACTTGCAGTTTATGTACTCCATAAACCTCATCGCCGGAATCTTTTATAATCCGAAGGCGGCGGAACAAACCTGTGAATGATCCATAACCACCGGCCGACAGGATATTGATATTGGGCACGTTACCGTAAGAGACAGCAGCGTAAAACTCTACGTGACCGTGTTTACCTGAAGCACCCTCACCCAACTTGAAACGTGCTGCCGCACGACCACCGCCATCAACGATAGCAACAGTGACCCACTCGCCGCCTGAAGGCACAGTGACCGCCTTGCTAAACGCTGCCCTGCCAGCAAAGGCCGTAGAATCTTTGCCATCCAGCAGATTAGAATCCGCTGCTTTGCCTGAAGTAGAGAGCTTACCGGCGAGCTTGGTGTCAATCTCAGACTCGGTGTAATAACGGCTGTCGTGGTTATGGCTGCTGGATGCTTTACCGTCGAGGGCGGTCTGTAAACCTGAAACATCCGCAATAGCGTGTCCATGGCTGGAGGGAGTAAAAGTCGCTGGCTTACCAGTTACATCTGACCATGATGGCACCCAAGTATCGCTGCGGTAAGGATGTGAGTGACTGGCAGCCTTGCCATCCAGGGCGGTCTGTAACCCAGTCACATCACCGATGCCATGGTTATGCGCTGAAGGTGCAAATGTCGATGGCTTGCCCGTAATAGATGACCAGCTATGGCTGTGAGAACTCGGCGCATAGGTCGCAGGTTTATTACCAATATCTGACCACTGCGGTTTATTACCTGGAGAATAAACACGACCGTTACCATCAAAGATAGAGCCTTGCGTACCAAACGAACCATCTGCGTTAAAACTGAAAGTCTTTCGTGCCGCCCAACCCGACTGCATACCGGCATAGACCTGGATACTGTTATCCGAAGCCAGCCACAGCGTTTCACTGTTCTCATCCACATTGGCGGAAGTCGTTGCCCGTGCTTCACCAGACCCGATAATTACACCATTGTCTGCACCGAAGGAAATACCACCCATCTGATTATGGCGCACCAACAAAGGCTTACCATCGAGCTGCAAAATGTCCCCGGTATCCGGCGTATGGTTGATGGTGCCAGCAATGTCCCCACCCGACTTGTTGAACTTGGTGTCCTGAAGTGTTTTACCCGCCTTGGCAGAAAGGGCTGTGCCTGTACTGGTACTAGTCAAACTATCGGTAATGGGACGATCCGTGTTATCAACCTTGAACCAAGTATCGGTGGTCGGGTCAAAAACAATCTGATCCCCTACCAGATAATCAACACCTCCGATCACACCAGCAACACTAATCCGATAAAACTCAGATACCTCACCAACCGGAACTGTAGGCGCGTTACCCGAAGAAGCATCGAACGCCCCTTTAAACTGGATACCCGAAGTGATAGACGCTGCACTGCTGGCCGCCTGGGCAGCCGAAGCAGACGCTGCGCTGGCAGAGGACGAAGCAGAACTGGCAGAGCTGGCTGCCGAGTTCTTGGAATTATCAGCCGCTGTCGCTGAGTTCGCTGCATTTGTCGCACTGGTGGCGGCGTTGTTTTTATGTGTACTGGCAGTACTGGCAGAGGACGAAGCAGAACTGGCAGAGCTGGCCGCTGCATTCTTCTGGTCCTCAGCCTTGGCTGACCAGTGTTTGGCAGAATATTTACCCGTTTGAACGGTAGTGTCTTCTGGATTCTCAGCCCACTTCTCGGCTAACGCTTCAGCCGCCTGTGCTGCATTTTTGTGGGTACTGGCTGTATTGGCATGGCCTGAAGCCGTAGAAGCTGAGGCCGCTGCCGCATCCTTATGGCTGTTGGCTGTATTGGCATGGCCTGAAGCCGTAGAAGCTGAGGCCGCTGCCGCATCCGCAGAATCACCGGAAGCGTTTTTATGCAGTAATGCTTCATTGCGGTGGGTATTGGCGTTAGTTTCGGCACTTTCCGCAGCCATTTTCGCGGTAGCCGCACCACTCTCTGCCCCCTCCGCTGCCACTTGGGCCGTTTCAGCAGCAGTCTGTGCCGCTACGGCACTGTTCTTCGCACTCTCGGCAGCAACTTTCGAGTTATTAGCCGCCGTTGCAGAACTACCCGCAGCGTTCTTGGAATTGTTAGCTGCTGTCGCTGAGTTAGAAGCAGCAGTGGCACTGGATGAGGCGTTACTGGCCGCAGTCTCAGCGTTGGTCTTGGCCGATACCGCCGTGTTCTTGGCGGCAACCGCTTCCGACTTGGCGGTATTGGTCGCAGCCAGTGCACCCTCGGCAGAACCCTGGGCTGTCTCTGCACCGGTTTTAGCCGTCTGTGCCGCATTACGGGCAGTCTCCGCAGCAGTCTTGGCTGCGCTGGCAGCACTGGCAGAATTGGCGGCGGCAGTCGTGTTGGACGAAACCTCACCCTGCCACACGTTTACATTGGCGTGCCAGTTCTGGACTTCCGCATGTTTGGCACCCACATCGGCAGCATTCAGAGCCACCACATTGGCATTGTTCTGAACATCACGACGGATGCTCTCGATCAGTGCCATAGAGTCAATATAAACGTTAAGAGGTTGGTAGACCTGCCCTACCTGTGCTTCTACATTTTCACCTGCCATTATGCCATCCTTAGCGAATTGCCATCCTTAGCGAATTGCCATTAAAAGGTTCCACCCTCTGGGCAGAAAGATTGAAACGGGTTGGTTTCGTCGTTGTTTTGTCAGGGGGTGTTTGCCAGTAACAGTCGGAGGGACTGAAGCGATTTTGGTAAAGTTAGCAATATCAGCCGAGCAAATAGCAGAAAGCGCAGGGTCTTTAACATGCGCCTTAACCCTCTTATCCAATGCTGTGCTACTGGTGATAACCCCAATACGCACATGCAGCAGTTTGCGCCCTGCCATCAGACGCCCCAGCTCGCAGACATTAGGATTTTTAGTTTGCCCTGAACCAGAGTAACCACTTCCGTTTTTGCTGGATTAGCGATCTGGATATCATAGTCATACGACATAGGTTCAAGAGTACCCGTGTCTGTTGGTTCGAGGGGCAGGGTGTATTCACCATTTGAGGTACTGGCGGGCAGAGCGATCTCTTTAAGGATTACCGCTTCATTGTCAGGTTGAAATTTACTGACCTTGGCCGTGAACCTGAGAAAGTAACCTGAAACATCCACTCGAAGGGAGTTATCAGCGGGGTCTAAAAAAGTGAGAGGGATTGAAAGTGAATCCCCCCGGACAAGTTCGATACCAACATACGCAGGGGCAGCCATGATTCCTTCCTGTAAAATATAAGCATTGCTTATATTTTACATTATTCAGAAAGGCTTTGCTTCAAACCCGGCAACTGATTCAGGAGCGGTGTTGATCGGTACAGTTTCTGGTCCCAGTCAGACTTCAGGAGCGTGATCAGGTGGTCAAATGTGGGTCCTAAAAGAGCAGCAGCCCTGCGATCCGAATCACCGTACCCCGCCCCGACGTTCAAAGCCAATTCGCCCGGACCATAAACACCAGCCCTACTGCTCAACTCAAACAGGTATTGGTCCCAAGCCATATTGTCAGTACGCCCCTCCTTACCAAAAGCATTGTACTGAAGTAATTCGCGGGCTTCCCAGCCAAAAGCAGCGAGGCCAAACAACAAAACACCTGCCGTAATTAGGGGGAGCGCCTGGACCGCAGTCTCTTTACCGTAGAGCATGATCTTATCTGCTCCCTTCTTACCCTTACCGGCTGCTGCGATTTGCCCTTGCAAATGGGACAAAAAAGGCAGCACGATAATTTTTCCATAAGAGTAGAAAAACGATTTCAGATGCCATACCAACATAAATCGCGGGTCCGATGCCCATGCAGGCCGCTGAGAAGCATCAGGACGTACAACACTCTCCTCGACAAAACGGGTATGCGCCGCCTGAATTTTGGCTCGTAGTGCCAGGGCTGCTTTCTCCTTCTTACGTGCATCACCTTTTAAGGTTTCCAATGCCTGTACGTCACCCGCTTTAAACACTTTACCGTCCCACTTACCGTACTCCTCAGCAGTAATACCAAACTCTTTCAAGTACTCCTTGGCTTTGGGGTCATCCCCCTTCGCAAGATCGACCCAGCGTTTGATACTGCTCTTGGCCAGTTGGTAATTAACGACGCGGGTATAGTTGGTCCACGCCTCCTGCCCATTGAAATGAAACAGGGCATCCAGCACCTGTTGGGACTTCTCAGACGAATAACTGGAGCCGAACATTTCCTGCAATACGGCCTGTGAAATACGCTGGCCGATCAGACCGACCTCGCGTACCTCATCCTTTAGCAGCTTGTACTCGTCACGACTGAAAGCCTGTTTCTTCCACAGCGCCCCCATCTCCTTCATGCCGTTGAACATACCACTGATATCTCGGTTACGGAGCACACCGCCGACAATATCAGGGAAGGATGACAGTGTACTGAAAGCCAGTACCAGAACAGACTCGTAGGCCATAATGGTGGACATAGCCGCCTGCACATCAGGGTCAATCTCGGAACCCAACTGCCCAAGGTTAGCCCGTGTCAGAGTCTCTGCCCGTTTGCGCCCTGACTCCCGCTTATCAACAAAAATATCTTCCAAGTGTTTTTTGATACCAGCAGCGGGTGAGTAAAACGACAGATCGCCGTTCGGGGTTTCGGTCAAGTAGCCGTAGTGTTTCAGCTTATCCAACATCGGCTTATGGTAACTGTCACCGAAGTCCTTGATCATATCCTTCAACTCAGCCCACTTCTCGTACTGGTCACCCGTCAGTGTCTGTTCGAATAGATAAATTTTGTCGCGGGTTCGCCCAAAGGATTCAGAGCCTTCATCCATCCCCATAAAGCTGTGAAAGCGTTTTAGCTGATGTTTGAGATCGAGCGGATCAACCCCCATGAGGTTCCAGGCGTAGGCTTTCTCGATGGCTTCTTCCCCTCTGGCCATCTCTCCTTTTTTTCGTTCGAGGTCATTGATATCTTCTGGCGTCAGTGCTTTTTTGCTGATCCTGTCACGTATCCATTGACGGGCAGACGTAGGCTCAGTGGCCCCCTTTAATCGGGTATAACCGCCGAACCCACGCTCAAATTCTGCTCGCTTAACGGACGACGCCACATAGTTAAACATCATTTTGGCGAAGTCAGTTTCCATCAGGTTATGCTTGTTCAGTTCCTCCACCATCTTAGGATCATTAAACCAATCCCTTGCCCGGTTATGGACAAAGCCCGGTCCCAATACCGATTGATCCATAAGCACTGCTAATTCATAAGAACCACCGCCGTTGAGGATATTGTCAATCACCTCCTCCGCTGTCGCTTCCGCTTTCAGCAGCATATTCGACTGGATGTTCTGATACTCATCCTCACCAATCTCTACACCTTGGTCTTCCAGCCGTTTGACGTGTTGCTTCGTCCACTCATCCGCCTTGTACTTCACCATGATCTGCTTGGCCAAATCCCGTTGGCCGGTCAGCTCCATGGTATTCATAACCACGGGGAAGTAGTTCTCCAGATAACCCATGGTAGGCAGGGCATGTTTCAAATAGCCGGAGTGCAGGGTGTCCAGTGCCTTACGCACCAGCTTGGCAAAATCTGTCGTATAGGGGCCACCATCGTTCAGTTCTTTGATGGCCTCCATTACCTCTTTCTGCTTCTCAGGTTTCACCTGTTCATGGATACTGAAGATACCCTTTGGCTTATGGTAGTAATCCTTTATAGACTTACCATCGACCTTGGTATCCATAAACTCTGACCAGAGTCGTCCACGGGCACTGAGAACACGAAAATGAAAACCCCCATTCAGCACTTTACCTGTAAGCCGGTTCATCAGTGTTTTCTTACTACCGGGTGCCAGGTGCCATGCGTCAGCATAGTCTTCATCCAGATCACGGAGCTGTGAATCACTGGTTCTCAGGAAGGTACTGACCTTCCATGCTACGCCCGCTTTAGATACTTGTTTCTTTATGGCCAGAGCCAAGCCTTTCATCCTAGCCATCGTAGGACCCAGTACCTCTTTACCGGATGGGTCCAGTTCAAAGGCTACCGGATCAGTCTTGCCCCGGTTCTCAATCAGGCCACGGAAAGCACCTGATGCAATCAGCTCATCCATCACCTGACTGACACCTTTATCCAGTCCGAAACGCTGCTTGATAAAGTCAGCCGCAGCTCGATAGAAGGTACGCAGACGGGCAGCGATGTTACGGGCGACAGTATCTTCTTTGGAGTAGCTGCCTTTCTTACTCGCCTTGTCGTACAGGTGAACGCCGACTTTATCAGCCAGCCACTCGCGTTTGGTCAGGCCACCGCCAGTTTCCCTGTACTTCTGGTAAGCATCAGCCAGGATATTTTTCTGGTTATCAGAGAGGTTATTAAAGAACCGTTGTTCAAGGGCATGGGCAAGTTCGTGGGCAAGGATGAACATACGTTGTCCGCGAATCTCACGTTTCTTATCTGCATCTCCCTTCTGCGCTTTGCCTTTTGGCATCGCACCTGATTTAAAATCATTCAGGACGATCAGGTGCTCGCCTTCCAGGTCAAGGTAGAAACCTTTCATGGTTGCTGTGGGCAGAACTTTTTTGTGCTTTGGCAGCTCATCCTTATTTACGTCGTACCAGTGGCGGTCAACGATTCGCACATTCATTTTGGCACCGAGTTTCTTCAGGACATTATTCACAAAGTCCTGTTCATCCTTGGTGATCGAGCTGCCATTGATGGTGACCTTCGGCTCTTTTTTTAGCTTAGGGACTTTCGTTAAGTAGTCGTCGTTCAACGTATCAAAAGAGCGCGGGTTCTTGGGTTCATACCCGTCCCTTTCTTCCAGTGAGAGGTTTGAAATTCCCGCAACGGAGTCATCAGGAGAAGGGTTAGACTTAATACCGTAAGTAACTACGCCCTCTGGTTTCTTATCCTTGTCGAGGGATACCTCTTGGTTCAAAATCCCGTCTGGAGCCAAGGGGACACTATTGTCCTTACCAATAACCTGACTTGAATCCGTTGAGCCAGCGGGAGCGTCTTCAAAATCCTCGCGGTCAAAATCATCCAACTTACGGTTGGTTTGCTGTTTGATATTACGCCTTAACTTGGACCGCTCGCCATCTACCTCCCGGAGTGCTGTGTTCAACTCACGGATAAAAGCACCAAGGTCTTTCAATACCGGACCAAGGTCAACGCCGTGGTCCTGCCCTTTCACATTATTCCGTCGATTGACCGCCTCTTGCAGATGCTCTCTGGCCTCCATGATGGCAGCGGCATTGCTCCAGATATCCTGCTCGATATCAGAAAAGCTGACCTGTCCGGAACGTTCCTGCCGAAGCAGGTCATTCTGGAAAGACAGTAACTGGTCGATCAATGACAATCCGTTCTTGATCTTTCTGTTAAGGCCATCCAGACGCTTGGTTTCAGAGGGTATCAAACCAGAGGCTGCCCGTTTCATTTTCTTCTGTACCCGTGCCACCAACTCTCGAAGGGTTACTTCCCTTTTTTCGAGTTCAGTCAGCCGATCCAGCATACGCCCTAATTCCCTGCGCTTACGGAAATAGTCGTCTGTGGTCTGAGGGATCAACTCGGGGGTAAAAGCAATGTTGCGGGGTTTCAGGATAGGATTACCGCTCTTATCGGTCCTACCCGTATCAATCTCCATGTTACGAGGCATGTAACCTCGATCAACCAGCACCGCCAGAGCGTAGTTAAACCAGAGCGCATGTTTCTCATCCATGGTTCTGGTTTCTTTGCCATTCTCGTTCCGTTCCATATAGGGAGCGATCTTACGCCCCATCTCGGTCAGCGTTGGCGCATGGAGTAACACATTCTCATTCATCGGTTCGCCAGTTACCCAGTCGGCCAGCCTGCGGAACTCGATCTTCTTGATATTCTGGGAAGCACCATTGGCAGCCCGAGCCTGTTTTCTGGCTTTGGCTACATACTCTTCAAAATAGGCGTCGATGTTGTCATTGTCTGCCAGCTCATGGCTGGGGCGGCGCAGCTTTTCGAGGATATAGCCCTTGCCATCAGGTTCTTTTTTAGGATGGAACAGGTTGCCTTTTCTACGCAAACCAAGTTGCTTGGCGTACTCCAAGGCTTCTTTGGCGGTGGCGAAAACCTTCTTTTCACCCTTAACGGTACGAAAAGGCATCTTATAGGTTTTCTTTACCCTCTTACCATTCTTGTCTGTGACGGTGCGGGTAAAGGTCTTGTGGGTATTACCATTGGCGTCCGGCTTATCGACGGTCTGAAATTCGTAAGTAGGGAACTTGGCCTGTGCCCAATCCAGATACCGCTCCTGCATCTCTTCAAAAGAGGAAGGTGGTACGTTGCGGTCTGTCAGGAACTGAGCAACTTTTTCAGGGCTGTCCCCATCCTCCCGTTCCTCGATATCCTGGATGCGGAGGTTGTCAGAAAACTCTGCGGAGTTGTCGTTATAATCGGCGAGGTTGTCACCGAGATCATTGGAACCAGTGGTATCGAGGATGACGTTATCGGGCCTATTTTCGGCCATTTCCGAAAAATACGCCTCCTCCTCCTGCCGGATTACAATAGATTCCGCAGCCGCGAGTCGAGTTGCTTCAAGTAACTCTAAACCAAAATAATCAACGTATTTCTGTGCGCGTTCAAAAAGTAACTTAGCGTCCGCTGCGGATGCTGTGTCTTTTTCGGCAAGGAGTCTTAGAGATTCGATCTGTGCCTGCGTTATTGTGGGGAGACTTACTCCTGCTGCTTTGATTCTTTGTCGTAAAAGGTTTTCTCCACGAAGTCCGCGAGTTTCTTGGATTTCTCCAACCGCTTCTCCCAGCGTTTCAAGTCCAGCTCCAGAAACTCCTCCGGCCCCATCAGTTCCAGCCCCGCCAGCTCCCTTCTGTGATTTTCCATCCTGAACGACACCAGTTGCTGAGTCGTCATTGTTATTTTCTTCTTTTTCTCTTCGCTCATCCGCTGGACGCTCCTTCAGGGCAAATGCGTTTTGGGAGAGTTCGATAACTTCAAACTCCCCGCTTTTTTTCTTAGCTTCGGATTCAGCCGCAGAATAAAACGGCCAAGGCTTGCCGTTAGGGGCAAAAACTAATCCGTCAATTCCACCGGATCGTCCTCCGGGTCGTGGTTGTCCCCGTACATCTCCTCTGGATATCCCACGGGTGTTAGTTCCTCCCACATTTCTTTCTGTCTTTCTTCCTCTTCCTTCTGTCTCGATCCCTCCTCCCCGAAGTACGGGGTCCATCCCCACTCCGGACCGTTCCATCCTTTCTGGCTCACTGCCTTGCTCCTTCCCTTTCGTTTTATTATCGGGAGCACTCACCTTATCAACCGCCTGTTCAGGCTTCAACCGAAAGCCACCCCCCTCCTCAATAACAGTGTAGCTCTCTCCCTTTCTGCGAAGACCATTTGCCCCGGCCTGAGCACTCTTACGGTTCGGGTAAACCCTCTCACCGTTTTTTGCTTTTGCGCCCCAGAGTTTTGACTGCTGCCCCGACTGTTGTTCAACCGTGTTCGCTGTTCCCGAACCGAAAACACCCTCCCCATGCTCCGGAGGAATATACCCTTCTGCTTCTACCTGCTGCTGCCGTTCTGCCATCGCCTGCTGGACAGGCACAACTCTGGGCTGGTCACCTTCGGCAGCTTTCTGTCCTTGGTTCTGGATGGCCTGCTCCACCTGACCAGGATCAACCGCTTCTTCCTCAATCACACGGCCTTCAGTATCTACTCGCTGCACTGCCTGTGCAGTTTCAGGCCGGACTTGGTTTATGTCCTGAGTATAACCCTTCACCATCTGACGGGCTTTCACGCTCCCCTGTTCTTTTGCAACCTGAACATACTCTTGCTTCGCTTGTTCATCAGCAAACAAAATAACAGCGTCGTCTTCAGCAATGGCTGGTAGCCCCTGCTTACGCCACCCCTCAATACGCTTCCCCCAACTCCGGTTCTGTTTAGAGATAAACATCACCCGATCTTCAAAACGGGGGTTACCTACTCGCTGTTGTTGAGCATCGAGGTTCTGTTCTGGCTCAGGGTCAAAAGGCTGGTCGCCAGGTTTAACACTGGACGTGTAATCGGTAGGCTGCTGTTGGGGCATCTGCCCCGGAGTTAGTGCTTCTGCTGTCCACTGAGGGGTGCTTTCCTCTTGAACACCGCCCGTCATTTGTTCAGTATTGAAAGAACTATTTTCGGGGCCAATACCGCCTCCTGAAAAGTTTTGCGTGGCTGCATTTATTGCCTGATCTGCTTGTTGAATCTTTTCAACATACCCTTCACCCATCTTTTGATACGCCGACCCCAGGATAGAAGCACCGCCACTAAGAGCACCCCCCACAACACCACCTTTAATACCCGCATTAATATATTCACTGATCGCCGCATCGCTAAATGCACTTTCCCCTCCATGGGCCATAGCCGCGAGTTTAGTGGTGAATGTCTGAGCCATTTCAGTAAGCCCCTCTGTAGGGATACCGATACCAGCCTGACGGAAAGCGGTCCCCATAACATCACGTATTTTTAAGGGGTCTGTCCCAGCCCTCTTTGTAGATTTCAAGATCGGTTCAAGTACCTTCTTCAGCGCCTTGAACTCAATAAAGGTGTTTATCGCCCCCGTGGCAATGGCAGAACCGGGGGCGTCGATACCCTGATCAATAAATTCAAGTTGTGCCTCACCCGTCATCTGGGCCTGCATACCGCCCAGTACGCCGTACTTGAACCCTTTGGCAAAAGGCTGTTGTGCAGCACCCGCTTTCGCCAGTAGTTTGCCAAATGCCTGCTCACCCACCTGTCGCTTCAGCATCTTGGCCGCACCGGCTCGGGCTGCCATGGAACCGGCAGCAGAAGCACCGCCCGACAGTAAACCGGCAGTCAGGTCTACCGCCAGTTGGGGGGCCTGTTCACCGATAGCCTCAACCACATAAGTCCAGGCATCGGACAGTGACTCGATATTCTCATAGCTGTGGATTTCAGCAGGGGACATAGCCGCTTCTTTCAGGTTGCGCTCAACACCTTCCAAGCCCCAATCAGCCACAGCATCAAACTCGAAGAGTTCACCGACGGCATTGGCAGCACCAAACAGCATTGCTTGCGACTGATCCAGCCCTCGGTGAAAAGAAGTCTTGAATGTGCTGCGCCTGTCGCCATCATATAAGCCCTGCTTATATCCGCGAAGTAATTCACCCTGTTCTCGGGCGACCCATGCTTCATCCTGGGCAGCTTCGACTTGATCCATACGCCTGCGGGTAGCTGGATCGCTGACAAGATCACCCATATCGGTGCTCAATCGTCGATGGGCAATCTCAAACTCATCGGCGTAGTCATCGCCATACCGTGCAGGATTGACTGCGCCGGTCTTTGCCAGTTCAGCATTCAGGTCACGACCATCGTTACCCCGCAGTACACCGAGGTCACGCCCATAAAACCCCTTGTCTTCTACCTCTCGTTGAGCACCGCCCGATTCGTCAATAAGTTCTCCAAGAAATTGCATGGCCTCATCAGAGAGCGGTTCTGCGGGGGTATCCCCATGATCACGCTCGGGCGCATCCAGCCCCTTTAAACGAAATTCGGTGCCATCGGCACCGATTGTTGAGTCCGCATCCCAGACCTGTTCAGACTTCATTTGCTGGGCTGCTTTTTTCAGGCGGTCATATTCGCTCATTCGGCTGGTTCATCCATGAAGGTATCGAGTGCTTGCCACTGTTTCAGCAACGACTGTGCTTCCTTAGCTATTGTACCACTGTCAGCTTCAGGGTTCTGTCCGAACGCCATACTTAATGCCATGCGCTCCGCTGTCTTTGGGGCTGTCTGGGTGATTGTCTTCAGCATGTAATTTGTCATATTTGGCAACTCACGCTTTGTACCAAACCACCCTAGATTCTCGTTATGCTTGATAGCGCCCCGCTTGGCATCGTAGTACTTGGCAGAAACGGCAACCATATCTCGGTACGTTTCGGGGTGCCGTGAGAGCTTCGAAATGTCATACCCCATATTTTTAAACTGGGTACTCATCGCATAAAGAGTGTCTGTAATACCGGACTGGTGCAGTTTGACCTTTTGCTCATGTCCCTCTTGGCCTTCATTACCCTCCAACAATAAACGGGCGTGGTTCTCCACATGCGGTTCGACTTGATCCCTGATCGTGTCGAAGAACTTGGCATAGGCATCCACCTCTTTCTTACTACCAATGTTACCGGCGGTAAGCTTAGAGGAAGCAGCAGCAGAGGCATCTGCGTCACCATTACGAAGGGCCTGATAGATAGTCTGCATTGCTGCGCTGCTCATAGCGTCCCTGCCACCGGAGGCCATGACCTGATTGGCAAATATAGCGGCTTTTCGGTTACCGCTGGTTTTAGCATCAACGATCTGTTTGTGAACGACTTCAGGGCGAACACGGGGAGCTTTAGTGGGGGGAGGTTCTGTCGAACCAACATTCTGTTCACTAGCGGGCTGCTCGGCCTGTTCTGCTTCGACTTTAGGTAAAACCTCACCGTTAGCAGAGGCTTTCCCTGCCTCAACCGCCGTGCCTGCCAGATCAGCGACATACCCCAAACCCTTTTTGACTGAGCCGTAGGCATCCTTATAAGTTTTGATACGCTCACCCACCGCAGAACCGGCAAATGCAGCAGCACCGGATAGTCCCCCGCCAGCATTGTTATACGCTTCAACATGAGGATTATCAGAAAGCTTAACCCCATCCAGGGCGTCAGCTACCTTTGACTGTTCCTCATAGAATGCTTTCAGGTTCTGCGGTTTCCTGTAGCGTTCCTCAGAGGGCATACCTTCATAAGCAACACCCCCAGAGCTTTTGCCAAGCGCACTTTGGAGCTGTGGTAGCACGGGGTTCTCAAGTCTCTGTTGAAGCCCCTCCCCCGTACCTTCTTTGAGTTGCTGATCTAACTGATCGACTTTTTGTTTCTGATCAGGGGTAAGTTCCGGGCCACCATCCCCGCCGTTAACAAGTATTGGTTTGCCGCTCTTATCCGAATCAACCTTAATTTTGCTGTCTGCCAAAATTACGGGGATGCCAATCTCCTGATTAAAGCCGCTGAGTTTACCGGCGATCTCATCCATGGTTGCCGGTTGCCCAAAATTCTTTTGATTACCTCCCTCGGTATAAACAACAGAGTATAAAGTATCCCCCGCAGAATCCTTGCCAGAGGGGATTAGTTGCGTATCAACCTCCCTGTTAAGGGTATAACGAGCTACGTTCTGGATACCGCTGTTAAAATAACCAAGGGCTTCTTCATCCCCTGATTTAGCAGCCAATAGGGGGTTATCAAAACCCTTCTCCATTGCCCTGGCACGGGCATTCCCGACAATACGGTACTGAAGGTCAACCAAGTTCTTCCTGCGATCCTGATCCTGGAGGTGCTGCCAAGCGTTCTCCACTTGGTCCTGCTTACGTACAGCCAGATTGATACGCTGCTGGTCTTGGTCAAGCACCTGCTTACGGTAGTCTCGGTCAGCTTTTAACTTTCTCTCATCAAAAGCCAAACGGCGCTGCCTGTCTTTCTCCTGCGCGTATATGTTGACCGCATTAGCACCGCCACCTGCGAGTGCGTCAAAAACTCCTTTAAGCCCAATGTAATTTGCCATAATTGCTTCCTTACATAAATGCCAGTGCCATGATTCCTGCTGACGCAAGGCTACCCATCATCTGGGTCTGGGCAGCGTCGTTCTGGGCACTAATGTTGGCGTTGTTATTTTCTCGCTGTGTCTGGAGGTTAGCCGCTTGGATCAACTGCTGGTTGGCGGAATTATCAATACCCCTGCCAACCGAAATCATATCGTTCATTACCTGAGTGTTGCGGTCATACTGTGATAGACGACTTCGGTTAACCACGTCGTCATAGTTGAGTGACTTAGCTGCTGAATTACGGTGGTTGATTTCTTTTTGCTGGATGGGGTTGTAGCTAATGCCATAGCGTCCGGCCATACGAGATTCCCGTGCTTTAGCACCATCAAACCCACTGTTCGCATTAGCCTTTGCAGAGTCTACCATTTCAGTAGAATCCGCAGACGCAATCATTTCCTGATTAATCGGCCTGTAAACCTTATCGTACTCAGCCTTTTGTGCTGAATATACTTGATTCAGCGTGGAGTTTGGGTCGCCGTTATAGTGAAGTCTCATGCCACCCCCTAATGGTTCTTTATATATGCGGTATTGTTATGAAGTGGTGTTTTCTGCCCCTGCATATTTAGCTCCAGTCGCTTTGGCTGTGCCATCTTATACGCACCTACGGAAAGAGCTGTAGAGGTGATCTGCCCCAAAGCACTGTTTCTGGAGTTAAGGCGGGAGAGTTCAGCGTTAACATCGGAAGCAGCCGAGCTGAAACCATTACTAGCAGCGGCCATAACAGCATTGCCAGAATTGTTTGCCATATCCTGACCAGTACGAATAACACCCATTGTCTTAGCATCCTTGATCTGGATGCCTTGTTTTTCTGCATCAGCAGTCGCTTTACCGGATGAGGTCGCCATTGCAGTCCCCACAGCACCGAAGTCCAAGCCCCTTCTTCCAGGAGAAGCTGACTCGTAAGCCATCGACTCTTGTTGAGCAAGGTCAGCAGCAGCAATACCTTTTAACTGTCCAGTATGGTCAACTTTACTATCAGCGATTGCCTTTTTCTCAAGGTCTACATAACCATCGTCATAGCGTTCATTCCATTTATCCACAGCACTGCGAGCAGCCTCAACCTCTGACTGACTGGGTTTTTGCTCTGGAGCACTACCGCCCATACACATTACTGACCCCCTTCCGATGAGGTGTGTTCTGCCAGATATTCACTGAAACTTTCATTATCCCTGTAGACAAACTGACGTATTGCAAGTGCTGCACGCTGCCTGTGTTCAAAACCACCGACCAAAAAAGCAATATGGATAATAATGTCGGTGATAACAGAACGGATAATGTAGGAAACCTGTAAGTCCCTTTTATTACCCCCCGCTTCAAGAGCATTGGCGTCCAGCCATGTATAAAGACGGTCTTCAATAACGGGATGCAAAGTACCGAAATGGGCTTGGTAGAAAGTATTCTTTGGTATTTCTACCAACGCAAAGCGCATCATCCTGTTAATAGCTTCTCTATTAACTGCTTCATCCTGATCAATAAGGTCATCCCAGACCTGGCTGATATCTATTAAAAGGTTCGCCAGTGCAACAGCCTGTGCGTCCTTCAACCAGTAGTCTAAAACGCCCTGTTCAGTATCCGCCATAAGTCGTCACCCGTACTTTACTGGTGTTATTGCCTTTACTGTTTCGCTTGGCTTCCGTAATAGCTTCCTCAAACTGCATACCATGGGAAGCTGCTAGATGGGGATTGCTCCATGGTTGGTTACGCATACCCATCAATCTTTGGAGGGTTCCTGAAACAAGGGCTTCGTAATATTCCTCCAGAACAACATCGTCGATACTGGAGGAATCGCGGGTAGGCACCAAGGCCACCGAAATGTTTAAGACGAGGGCTTCTGTCACCACAGGAATAGGCGACAGTCGAACTTTATTCCCCGGCAGTTTGAAGAAAACCTGTGGTTGCCCCTCCGCAGTCCTCCACCCCGGAACCCGATCATCAAGAAGGACCTCGGAAGTAGGGCTGAGGGGGTTGCCCTTATACCCAAGCGACAAAATGCTATGGCAGCGAGTACCAGCGGGCACTTCAATCTCCAACTCAGGAATACCCTTAATGGTCGTCAGCGACGTTGGTCGGTAAACCCATGCCTCACTGCGTTTAAAAAAATCTATACAGGCATTGCGAAAACTCCGCTTTGCCAGCGGAACCGGGCAACCCTCAACATCAGGGATAATCTCAGGCAACAAATCCATATAGTTGGTCATGCAATCACCCCTTGGTTAGGAGAAAGAGCAATCTCAATATTCCTTTTTACACCGAGAGCTTCCGTAAGCCGGGTGTAATACCCCATGGCCTGACTGTCATTAGTAGGGTTAACACCATCTTTACTCAGTGCCCTGAAAACCACGTAGTCCGTAAGCATCGGAGCATAGATATCATCCAGCGTTATGGCATCACCAAGTCCAGTTGGTAGCGTAGGATTGGTCGGGTATGCAGCCCTTACATACCCCGCAGGGTTAGGCTGAGGGGGATAAACATCAAAATGAGTAGGGTCATTCTCATCATATACATAGTGAATAACCGTCGCATCTGGCGTAGCTGAGGCCAGCCAGGGTCAGTATTATCAAGGGTCTGCCGGTCAACAATGGTAATAACACTGCCGGGAGTGTTACCAGAGGAACCCATGTTGTTATAGACCTGGACAAGACCAATAGCCCCAGCAGGTAACTCTTGTCGTGTACCCGGCTGGAGCTGAACGCTAGTGTTGGCTACGTTGGCGTTGGGTTTAACGATGACAATAAAACTATGTCCCTCCTGAACCCACTGCAACAGCTCAGGGTCATTGCTGCGGTAATCACCATCTGGGTCAGCATCCAGTAAAAGGATTCTGGCTCGTTCAATAACCTGGCTCACCAGCTTTGTTGCCATTATCAAGCATCCCCTGCTGCGCTTTGTGACTGAACCTGCTCCCACGCAAGATCGCGATCATCAGCGGTGTGGTCACCGACAATCTTCTTCAACACACTGACTTTCGGGCATCCCGAGTTGGTCAACAGCTCTGGGTTATCTTCAGCCAGTACCTGATTAATAGCTTCAACCAACTGCGGAACTTTTGTCTCATCGCCTGGGGTAGTGGGGTCGTCAACCACTGGAGTAGCATCGTGGCTTGGGTCAACAGGCGCTTCCCCATTGGCTTCTGGGACGATACAACCCGCTGCACAGGCAGCGTCAAAAAGAGAGTCGGGGATTTTTTTCGTTTTTTCTGGGGCGATCACTGCAACCGCTGACGTTAGATTCGCAACCCGGATTGTTTCAGTAGTAGGGTTAAACACCGTTTTCATTTTTTGCTCCTTGCTTATAAAAAAGGCGCTGGATACTACCCCAACGCCTTACCCCCTTACTGCAAAATCAGATTGCAACGTCGAAGTTGCAGACACCGAAGTCCTGCTCAGAGCCTTCCTTCTTGGAGACAAACTTGGGTCTTTCCAGACCGAAGATTTTGCCTACCGAAATACCACGGCTGTTACCGTAGTCGAAAGTTTTCTCTTCCCAGATCGCATCAGAGTCGAGCGTACACATCGCCAGAGCCTGGGCACCACACATGGAGATACGGCAACCATCCACATCACCAGCAGCACCCCATTTGGAACCTGCGGCTGCACCAGAGGTGTTGAATACGTGGTGGTACTCATGCAGAACCATGCCGTCCATAGTGACGGAGTTGCCAGAGAAGATCGGGTTGCTGGAACCGCGAGGGGCTGCATGTTGCAGTGCTGCCTTGTAGTCAGGGTCCGTCTTCAGTTTCAGGTAGGCCATTGGGTTCAGGAACACATGGTAAAACTCTTCGCCGCCCTTCGAACGGATACCACGGATATGGCGGTTTTTCATGTGCGCTCTGGCAGACAGAAGCCCGTTGTAGGTCAAGTGATCTGCTTTGGTGATTGCGCTGGTATCACCCTGTTTCAGCTCACCGGCAGCAGCATCCCAGCGGAAGTGGCGGCCTGCGGTAGGAGCAGCAACACGCTTGGCGTACTCCAGGTCAGACAGCTTGTAACCAGCGGGGTTACCAGCAGAGCCACGCGCTGAACCATCGGTGTTCAGGTCATAGTTAACACCGGCCAGAGTCAGGAAACCCAGTTGGTCCATAATGTTGGCCATCCAGAAACCGAGCTTATCCTTGGCCTCAGTACGGTAATTGATAACCGTCTTCTGGTTGTTCATCCGACCTTTGTCACGGGTTGCATTTCGGAGCTGGTCGACGAAGATTTCGGTGTCGTATGCCTTCAGTTCTTCCTCATGCCCTTCCAGTTCGTAGTCACCCACAACACCAGAACCGGCCAAATCAGGCACCAACCGCAGGATGGCTTTTTCACCCTTCTCGGTTTTAGTCAGTTCAGTAATACGCTGAACCATAGAGTTCATGCCAGTACCGGCGAACTTCATCAAGAAGGAATGCTCACGGGCATGTTTCCATGCTCGTTTTACCCAGACATTCTTCTCATTCGTTAAAAGTTTTGTGAAATCCGTTTGAGCCATTGCTTCTCAATCCTTTGATACAGTGGTTAAAATCCATTTGGTTTTTTCCGTATCGTGGAAGGACGAGAAGCGACCATTCGGTGTCGGCCCGGATAACTGTGGGGTTACCTGCCCTTGGTGGTTTACGTGGCACCTCACGAAAAAACAGTTATTTTGGCAACTGGAACCATTCAATACTTATATATTAGCATTGCTAATATTTTAATTCAAAACCGCACCTTATCGGTCATCAGGTCATCAGGTCATCAAGCCGGATTTCTTCAAGTGCCGCATCCCCGTTCTGTGCCTGATTAAACATAGTGACTCCACGCCAATGCTGTCTATTACCCTGCGGCCCCATGTACCCTTCGTCATGGATATAGAAAGCACCCGCTACGACACCAAGCAGGGTGCGGTTTAGAGTGTGACACTTATCAAATTGAAATGTCTGTTGGTGCCCTTGAGCGAATGATTCTTTAATCTTGTTCAGCCTGTTCTGGATAGTGCCGCCAATTGGCTTACCCGTACCGGGGTTAGCAAAATAGTGCGAGAATAAAATCCCCTCTATTCGAGCCACTTCAAGGTAGTCATAAACCTCCCAGCCCTTCAGGTTTAACTTTGAGTAGTCGAGGAAACCATGCAGCTCAGGGTTAGCATTAACATGCCGCATGATCCGTTCTTCATGGTTACCAATACAAAAAACCAGCCGTGGTTTATACAACTTCTCCTTATTCCTTCGCTGTTTAGCCTGCAAACACTTGAGGTCATGTAGTAGAACATCCATGGCGGCATTACCCGCTGCAATGTCCTGGTAGACAGTCTTACCCTCGGCTTTCTTAGTGCCCTTATCGTAGGTAGACAGCGAAGGCATATCCCTATGATCACCGATATGCACAATAACATCCGGCCTGCGTCGAATAATGAACGCTGACAGTTTGGAAAGGTGGGGCCATTCCTGCCCCGGCTTAGTCTGCGTATCGGAAATCATCAGGATATTAGATGCCATCAGTAGCTCCTGTTATTGGCGGCTGGCCGCACTTTTTCGCAAATACTCGTCCAACTGCTTTTCCGTTAACTTGTCGAAGTCTTCCTCCGACATACTCTCAAAGTCTGGTAGCGGGTCTTGCTGTTGCACATCACCACCGGTAACAGCAGGCGGTTGGTTCTTTGCAGCCTCAAGCTTTTTATCCAGACTCATCCGCTGCTGGCGTACTTCCTGTTGTTTGGCTGTAGGCTGTTGGGGTTCCTGTGGCTCCTGCTTCACCTGAAAGAGTTCGGGCCGCTCAACACGAAGTACCTTGTCCGCGACTTCCCGGAGAGCTTCGCCCGCAGAGTAGCCTTTGTTGACATAGCCCGGGAGGAAACCGGAAATCGTTTCGACAATATCAGCATCAAACTGATCGCTGTTTGGGTCCAGAAACTCATACTGAGTCTCCAGTTCATCCCGCACAGTATCGAAGTCCTGTTGGGCCTGTGTTTTCTGGATTTCCTGCGGAACCTGACTCTTAACTTCCTGAATTTCATTCCGAACAGACTCACGAATCTGAGCCTCGCGGCTGGCCATCAAGTCCTGGAGGGATTTTCCAAAGCTGGTCATATCTCCCTCAAGGAACGCCTGTTCCAGGGCTGAAGTATCCAACTCTGGTGTCTGCGGTTCGGGGGCCTGTGCGGGTTCTTGCTGTTGAGCGGGTACTTGTTGAGGTTGAGGCTGTTGCCCCTGCTCAAGTTCCCTGATCTTCGCTTCCAGCGCACGACGATGGCGGAGTTCTTTGTCTAACCTCGCCTTGGGAATCATCTGATTCTTGGTAGGTTCAGGCTCTATTTGCGGTTCTGCTTGCGGCTCTGGCTCTGCATTTTCTTCTTCAACTTCCTTTTTCTCTGGAGTGGCGTTAGTTTCCTCTTTGTTTTGTTCTGGCTCGCCTCTGCTCTCTGGCTCGTTTTCGGAGTCAGGGTCTGTGTTTGGCTCTGGCTCGTTTTCGTAGTCAGGGGCTGTGTTTGGCTCTGGGTCTTGGTAGCCTTCCTCTCCAGGGAGGATAACATCAGCTTCCAAATCTTCTGGCTGAACTGGATCGCCGCCGAGATATACATTTTCATTTTCAACGTCCCTGTTAAAGTTAGACATTAGGTTGTTGCTCCTGCTTGTTTACGGTGGGGTTTAATTGAGCGTCCGCGACCTTCTCTGCCATGCGGCCACGGTGCTGAAGTATCTGCCGGTCTATGCCAGCAATATTGCTTTTATCCGATAGATCACGGCGAAGGTCATTGCCCTCCCGGGACTTAGCCATATCAGCATCAAGGTGGCGCATTTCCATCGCGTCGGAGTCGGCAACGTCCTTCGCCCGGGCATCATTGAAACGGGTTTCAGAAGCAAGCTTGGCAACTTCATTCGCAAGTTTCTGGAGTTCAAGCTGCATACTGCTCATAGAGAACTGCATCTGCATATTGGCAAGTTGCTGCTGCTCGGGGGTCTGCTCGCCAAGCCCTTCCAGTTGCTTCATTTCCTTGGCAATGTCGTCTTTCTTGGCAAGGTGAGAAGCTTCAACTACCCGATAAGCAGGGACATTCACCCCGGTACTCCGCATGGAAAGCATTTCCGCAAACTGACTATCGTTGTAGGCGTCCCGCGCAGGCTGGGTGGTCACCACCACTTCATACTCACCAACAGACATGTCGTTAAGGACTCTGCCTTCTGCGGTCACTTGGTTGACAGTGAACTGTTCATCTGGGCGATCAAGGAGATCATCACGGGTGATATGGATAAGGCGCTCATCGGTATAAAAGTCTTTGATCAGCTCCAAAATCTTATCACCCAGTAACTTACGGGTACGCGCCAGGTTATCGAGGGGGCACTGTATCTGTACCTGCCCACGCCCCTGCTTATTTTCCAAAGCAACACCTGAGACTTCAGCACTCTCCAGACCAAGCATGGCATCCGTAACGCCGGAGATTTCTTTGATATCCTGCTGGGTATTAAGGCTGATCCGCTCAAGTCCAGTCGGAATCTGATTGGGTTTGATCTTTTCAGGGTCTTTTCTGGCAGACTTCTTAACCTCAAGTACCACCCCTGTTTTGCTGCCTTGGTTAGCCAACTCGTCAGCGGTCATATTGACCAGCGAGTCTTCTTCAACAACCCAGCCGCTGTTAGCGGTGCTGTTGACGATATGCAGCTCCTGACTTTTAATTTTATTCAGTTGTTCCTGCGGAGAGATCAGGTTTTTAACAACGCCAAAGGGTTTACCGTCTACCCAGTAACAGAAGTATGGGATGATCGTGAAAGAACGATATGGCGACCACTCATCCTTGAGCACCACAGAGTCAGCGGTTGTTGTCCAACGGATAACGCGACTCTTACGGGTAAGCTCCCCAAGGCCATAGATGGCTTTCGTGAACTCAACGCGCTTGTCCGACCAGCCCTCTGGTATTGGCCGGGTATCCCCAGTTTCCATATCAACGAAAAAACGGGTGGAGCGTGGCTTATAGTACTGACGGCTGATAACACGTACCGCCCTCACATCCCTTTCTTCAACGGGGTCAATATCTGCATGGTCGCCTGTTCTATCGCCAAACGTGTTGTTGCTAGACCCAAAAAGAACAGAGTCGTCTGTGAAGTAATCCCCTACGGATACCTTGTCCTTAACTTCGCTTGCTTTAGCTTCACCATACTGATGAGCAACCTCATCGAGGGAGAGCCATGCGGTAGTAGTGACCTCATTCCATGTTTTTGGGTCATACTCATCGGCATCTGGATCAGGGAGTACTTCACCGTTTTTACAACGGGTGATATGTACATCGCCGTAGATATTCGAGTCAAAGTCCATCCGTGCATCAAAGTAACCCCTGCCGGTAATAACACCATCCCTGAAAACATCAGACTCAAGATAATCCAGGTTATTGGCTTCGGAGACTTGTAGCAGTACCTTGGCATGGATTGCAGCTAATTCCTGTGAGCCACCTTTTCGCATCTTTGCCTGATAGCTGGCCCTGCGAGAGGACTGTTCGCCAAGAAGTGTGTTAACCGTACTGAGAACTTTGTTAATGGTTAATGCCGGACGACCTGCTTCATCCAGAAAAGCTTTATCGTCTTCATCCCACTGCTCCCCCCGATAAAAGTCTTTACAGGTTTCAGCCTCTTTCACAAAATCAGAGTGGCCGTTATCCCGGGCACGGAGGTATCGTTTATGGTTCTTCTCGGCAATCAAATACTCTGAACTTGTCTTATCAACAGCCATCACTCACCTTCCCTGTATATCAGTCTGTATAGTTCCTGAAGGGGGAGTCGGGGGCTGACTTCCTCAAAATGTTTTACCATCGCGTTCTTTCGGTAGCCCTGGTCCACATACATTGCAAAATCTGCACAGGCAACTTCATTCTCTGAACAGATATGCAGGTGCGGACATTGGCCGCAGGGTGGATCAGGAATGTCCACTTTTGGTTTTTGTTCTTTGGCCCGACCCCCAACTGCTTCACTGAAAGTGTGAAGTGGGCGGATGGAGTGGTAATCAAATTTGTCGTCTCTCATGCACTCATGGCGCTCCGTCGCGTATTGGTGCCGCCTTTCAACCGGTCGCGCCAGGACTTCTTTTTCTTTTTCGCTGAGGGCTTTACCGTCGAAAAGTCACCCAGCATCTGACCGATATGAGCAAGCGCATCCACTTGGTCATCATGTTTGCCATTAGGAAATTGCAATAACTCGTTAACAAGGTCAGGGGTGAAACCAGCAGATTCGGGGATGAAGACACGTCCCTGTTTCATCATCCCTTGGATGGATCGAGCACGGGCTACCTTATCCGCCCGCCCTACTTTCAATGTTTCAGCATTAAAACTGTGTGCCCTGCGCTCTTTGATACGCTTCTCAAGGAAAGGGCCAATAGCGTGTTTGATAACACCTTCTTCAATACCCGAGAGGTCACTGCGATACATTTCCCAAACATCAAGAATCTCTTCAACCAACTCTGCTGAATCCATGCGGCGGCGAACCAAATCTACAACCCAGATGTTTTCTTGGGGGTCAACACCTACTGTGATACCGACACTCCAGTCATTGGCTTCTTTCGTGGCTACCGCTGTATCCCATGCGGTGTAGTAACGGAGGGTGTCCCTGTCGGGAAGCTCGCCGGGTCTGTAATAACGGACCATGGCCAGTGTGAAGTAGTCACCTTCATCCGCTGTAGGTTTCTGCTGGAAAAGTGCCTGCCAAGCACGGGGGCCTGATACCCGCTTAATGCGCTCAAGAGCTTTCAGGTCGTAGCGTTCAGGGTGAAGGGGTTCGCCTTTGGGACGATATGTTTCATCGTTAACGGCAATGGCTGGGTATTCAACCAACTCCCATTTATCACCACCATGCTTCTGATCTTCAAGTAAACGGCCTGCGAGATCGTCATGGTGCCAGCGGGTCATAATCAAAATGATGCCCGCTCCGGGAGCAGCACGGTTATAGAAAACGCCCGTGTACCACTCCCAGATATCGTCCCGTATCCCCTCGGAGTCTGCTTCTTTCCATGACTTATGAACGTCGTCGATGATACCGACGTTGAACCCACGTCCTACAATTGGTCCGTCCACCCCAGCAGGGAGGTATCCACCCCCGTCTGTAGTCAGCCAGTTCTTAACACCCTGGGCACTGGGGTCGATCTGCATTTCAGGAAATACAGACTGGTGCATATCTGTTTTGGCAAGGTCACGGGCTTTCCGCGAAAAGCTCTCTGCCAGCGATGCACCATGGGAACAGGCAATAATATCCATATCCGGGTTACGCCCAAGGAACCATGGCGGGAAAGTACGGGAAGCAATTTCACTCTTACCGTGTCGCGGAGGCACAGTGATCATCAGCCTGGGGGAAGCCCCCGCGATAACCTGTTTTTCAAATCGTTCAAGGCGGACGCAAATGTCTTTATGTACCCACCCCGGGTTATAGCGAGGGTTGGATTTCATTATGTAGGGCAGAAGACGCCTGCGACATAACTCACGGTCAGCCAATTCCCCAAGCGCGTGTAGCACTGGGCGATGGGCCTCTTCCTGTGGGTCTATGCCAGCGAACTGATCCAGCAGCGCACCGGAGTTGTCTTCACTAAGCGCCAATTAACGAATCCTTGTTATATTAGCAATGCTTATATTTTACCAGTTTAATTAAGAGGATGCTTGCAGACAGACACAATATATAACTTGCCATCCATGTTTTGGATATTTGTCTCCTTGCACTCCCTCTCTGGCACAACCTTTGGCTTATTAAAAGTGTTAAAGAGATAAAGTGCCCCGTAGCTGGCAAGGGTCACCACAACAAAAGCAAGCAGGAGATCAATGAGCTTGTCTTTCATTCTTTTGTTTCCTTTCATCGAGGCCAAGGGAACGCTGACACCGCTTACAAGTCACATGGCTTTGGTTACTTGAGATAGGCACCATCATCACCCCGCACCGGGCGATGTGGGTAATGCTGGAAGGGGCATGGGTTTTAATCATTGGCACTCATCCAGGACTTCAGACAATAGCTCAATCACCCTGTCCCTGTTGCCCGTGTGGGCTTGGGCAAGAGCCTCGGAGGATAAACGTCTTATGTCTCCCAAAAGTGCCTCGATCATATAGTTTTCCGCATGTCTGCGGTGGTCGATTGCGCTGCCTGGATCATCGGGGTAGTCCATCTCTAGCCGCAGTTCAACCCGCCGTAGCGGGATATGGGGGCTTGAGATTTCTACAAAATGTCCAGAGATAGTGGAGAGCCGAGGCCCAACAAACCGATCCACAGCTACACGGGAAGAAGGTAGTGTGTCCAGTAACTTGCGTATGCGGCTGGTCATTAGGAATCCCCCCGCCCACCACGTAAGCGTTTTCTCTGGGTGCTATAAATAGTGGCTCCAGAGTTTGGACACAGGGTAGTGCCCTTGGCCGCTTGCTTGGCCGCAGCTTCAAGGGCTGCACCGAAAACGTGTTCGAAGGCTTTCTCCCGACCTGCTTTATCCATTTTTCTAAATCCCTTTGATAATACTCATCAGCCGCCGCGCTACCCGATCCAGCTTGGCATCGTAGTCAGCGGGGTTCTCATAGTTGGCAAAATGCTCATCGGTAAAAACGATAGGGTATCTACTGGGGAACTGGTTACCTATCAGGTAATCCCGCGAGTCATTACCGAAGGTATGGTCTTCCCTGTAAAGGCGAGCCACCAATACCTCATACCCAGCATCCATAAAAGGTTTTATTTCATCAGGGAAGCCCCCATCAGAGAACACATACACTGAGCCATCGTCAGGCATGGTTTTCAACGCAGCGTTACCAAAATAGGCATTGCCGAAGTTGGGTTTGGTCACCACTTCAGAAACAAAGATCAGTGCCTCACGGCAACTTTGAAAGTCCAGCTCTGCTCTTGGGGTTTCTTTTCCCTCTGTCGTATACCACGCATCCCACTGTACCTGACTGACACCATAGAAATAACGGGTGAGGGTAAGCAGGCGTGATTTAAACGAACGGTGCTTGGCACCGAACTTCTTACGCATAACCTCTGCCAGCGAATCTTTGCCCGAGCTTGGGGGGCCATTCAGGATAAGTACTTTGGTCTTTGCCACTATTCAGTCCCTTTGGTAAACAGAGACTCAATTTTGGTAATAGCACGATCCGCCATGGCCAGCTCATCGTCCACTGCCACCTTATCAAGGGTCAGGCCCTTGATCTGCCCTGCCAATTCAACAGATTTGGTTTTTTGCTTCTGGCGGATCGCCTTCAGGTCGGCGGTCATCTTGTCGAATACGGATTTAACAGTCTTGGGGGTCAGCATCGGGGGTACTCTCTATCAGTTCACCCTCAACGGTTTTGGCGTTGAGGGGTTGGGGTTCAAGGTCGAATCCAGCCATACTGCCGCCAACGAACTCCAGCAACTGCGCTTCGTCCATGGCCGCTAGTTTCTTTTTCAAGACTTTCGGGTCGGTGTCCCCACTAATCGTTGTGTTGTTCTGCTGATTAATGGTGACGTTGGTATCACCCTTCTTCTGCTTGGCCTCTTCGTTCTGGCCGTGGAGCCTTGCCAGTACCTCAACCGCTTTCAGACCTTCGCCCGCTGTCGCCCGCTCGCCATAACACTCAAGCGCCATCTGTGTGAGCCGGTCGCGGGTAATCGTGATCCGCTCCACTTCCTGCTCGGCAAAATACCTTTGCACAGCGATGGCGGGGTCTGAGGCGAGGAAGTTTTTAGCAGTGCCAACGGAGCTGTACCCCGCTGCGCGGGAGGCGGCTGCAACAGTGCTACCCTCAAGCATCAACATCAAAAGTGTCTCTTGCTGAGAGGTAAAAGCCCTGATATTTAACAGTGGATAGAGTGTCTTTATCTCATCCAGTACTGCTTGGTTAATTAGCCTGCCCATCAGTCCTTTGACGGTTGTCGTATGAAGGAGGACACAGGTCAGGTGCCAATCCTTGGCGGAGTGAGTGACCCTGTTTGGTTCCCTCGGGTAACTGACCTGTATAGGTATATATTAGCATTGCTAATATAACAAATCTCAAAAAACAGAAATTTTTTGCCGATTTTTTTTGAGATTTGAAATACAGACTACAATGCATGTTACTCAAATAATGAAAAGAATATTAGAAGGGGGTTTGGATGGACGTAACCACTAGCTCAACTTGTCTGACTATTTCAAATGATAAGCTAGGTATGCTTGGCAACATAGACTCAAGTGTTGGAAAACTAAAACATTGGGCAGTTTCCAACCCTATAGCATCAATATCTATTGCTGCTGGGTTAGTTGGTTTCAGTCTGGGAGCAGGAGTCACCGCACTAGGTCTTGCTGCAATTTCAACTTTTTCAGCCCCCTTGAGTAATAGGGCTATAACAGCACTTAGCAGAGAGAAACGGTCTGATATTTCAGAATTAAAGGATTACCTAGCCTCATTTGGTCGCCCCCAAACAAACACTGTTGTCTTATATTCAAACCCCAATGAATTAGGAAGGGCTGATTATTTTAAAGACCAAAGGCATGGTAAGAACCATGGGCACTCTCACCTCAGAAAAACATATCACTCGGCTGTGCTAGACTTTAAAAATCCCGACACATTGGTTACATGTACAAAACCCAATTATGAGGGTAGTTGCTCTGAACATACAAAAAGAGTAAAAAACCAGACAATTAATAGTTTTTATTTTAAAGCATGGAAGGAAGTTGAATGTCCTAATACGCAAGTTTGTCCTACCAATATCAATTACTGCCTGCCCGAACCTAAAACTGAATATGAAACTGCGGTCGATAATATTACTGATCAAGCCTACGCAAAAGGTCTTTTTAGAAGACCAAAGAGAGAGAGGCATGAGCTAATCGAAAAATTAAAAGTCATCACACCAAATGAATTCGGTTCATGTTATTTAAAAGAGCAAATCAACAATATTAAAACAGCATGGAAAAAGGGTACATGTCACAGTAAGAATATGAGTATAAAAAAGCATTAACACATCCTATATTGGTATAGGTGTAAGACTCAGAAGGATTTTTCTTATATGGGAGGAACTTCCCCGCTGCCATCAGCTACAAAGGCGTTCTTAAATACGCCTGAAGCTATTAGGAATCAGGCACCATACTTCCCGCCTATTGGGCGTCTACCAAATGGCAGAGAAATTGCCCTACATGGCCCCCATGTACTATTCATTAATAATCAACGGATTGATATAGATGTTGGACAACGACTTATTCTTTGGGAGAATGCCCAAGTAATGGAGCGAAGAATAAACTATATGCAACACAACGAGGCTGTTCTAGCAAGATTGAGGTTTGATCAGGGGGAATAATTTAGATGACCTGACTTTTTCAAAAAGTCGTTTATTCATACTGATTAAAGTATCAGATTTTTTTTTACCTTTACCGCTTATCTAAACTTTTACCAAAACACAGTAAAGCAATATTGAGGGGTGATAAGATCATGGGAGGCGTGAGTCCATTACCATCAGCAGCCGAGGCATTTTTGAACAACCCCGAAGCTATTAGAAATCAAGCCCCAGCGATACCAAACATCGCACGCTTTAATATCGGGCGAAGGGTTGCTGCTCACCATCCAATATTATTATTAAATCATCAGCTTGGTTTAGATATGCAACAACCAAACGGTTTAATAGAGATTAATCAAAGGTTAATTGCTCTGATGGATCGTATTATAGAAGATGCCGTTCAGCAGCAAGCCCCATAAAAAATTACTCTATCTTGGGTAATATAAACTTCCTGTTTTCACGCAATTCTCAAAAATCTGGGTTATATCCGTATGAGTGTCTTTGGGACTCCCGGGAAAAAGACCCCCGCAGTCCCGGACACCCACCCCCATCAATGAACCTTCTGCACAGGGGAGTGAACCTACCGGCAGGAGTCCCACGGCCTTTGCCAGCAGTCATCGGCCACAGGTCAAAGGTCAGGTGTCTCAACCGGTGTCCTCTGCCATCTCTCCAGGGCGTCACTCCGAATCACCATCGGCCTTCGGCATAGAGGGTTTGTGGTCAGTGTTATCAACAAGGGAGATTGTTATGGATAAGGTCAAGTTGCGTTGTGAAGACAGTGGTCGTTGCCTGCTACTGGATATCCCTACTGCACCGGTAAACCCGACGCCCGATGAGGACTGGGCATGGTACTCAGAGGTACAGGATCAACTGCGGTGTGCCGGTGCAGCAGAAGGTATTACCTTCTGGAGTGCTATTTGTGGTAACGGCGAACACTGGTCGTCCGAAATGTGATCTTTGCCCTCTATCGAAAGGTAGAGGGTTCTTTGTCCGTGATCATCCAACAGGGAGGATACGATCATGGAAATCTCATTGCACAAAATCACCGTGCGCCCTAATCACATCAAAGCGGGTGGCACTGACAACAGTCGCTTTGAAAATGACAACGCACTGGAAGAGTCGGGGCTGGTTGAAAGCATGGCCTATCTCGATCCAAGCCTGCTGGCAGAGGTCATCGAACTTCTGGAGCAAGACAAATGACACCTGCCCTCTATCAGCAATGGTAGAGGGTTTTTTCTTTGTGATTCAACAATCCGGTTGAGTCAATCATTAAATAACCATTGAGGTAACTCATTATGACTAACATCGTACTGACCAAAAACAACACCCCGTTCAAAAGCGAATCCGCTGCTGCCCGTGCCATGAAGGCTGCCGGTATTCACTCCGAGATCGTTGAGATCGGCGGCGGTTACGGGTATCGCAACGTCAAGGGCGCTGGCGTACCGGATTCAACCACCCCACAGGATCGGGCAAAGGGCAAGCAGCTTGAGATCGCCAAACGTCTGTTCCATGCCGGTGTCGAATCGTGCCTGAGCCGTCGCTATCAGGATCATCAGCTTCAGTTCCTGTCTGAAGTGAGCAGTGATCCCAACTATCTGGAAGCGCCAGTGACCGCCTTCAATACCGTGGCCTGCCGTACCCAGAGCATCGTCGGCGGAGGCCAGTTCGGCGAAGACATTGACGTACCGAAATACGCCCAGAGTGATGTGATGTTCATGCTGGAGTCGGTGTTTCAGGCTGCCGTGAGTCGTGTGTGCTCTGCCGAACGCCGGTTGGAGAACCAGCAGCGCATCGCCATGCATCAGTTGGCTGACAAACACGCCCACAACCAGCCTCGGGAACAGAATCAGGTGCCCAACGATGTGCAGGACTACATCGACGCCTTGGACATTCTCAGCGTTGAGCTGGCCAAGGTCTGGGAAATCTACGCCACCCGTCCGGATCGTGTGAACAAGCACACCCTGCCATGGGGATCGCAGGTGGAAGACTCAATCCTGAATACCCGCACGTACCTGTACGACTATCGTTCAGCCCGCATCAGCTCTGACAAGTACGCCGAGCAGATGAAGCGGGAGGAAATGATGAACGCCAGAGCACGGGCACAAGCGGCCTCGTTCAACCTCTAAGCAACCCACAGCCTCTGCCACCCGGCAGGGGCTTTTTGCCGTTTGGTGGCCTGACAAAGGACAGGTGTCGTTTGCAAGAGGTGCAAGGCGGCAGTGCCTGGGGCAGTCGATGGTACAAGCCGCCATGTTCTCCGCTCTTTGCCCGGCACCGGCCCTGAGTGTGTCTGGTGGGGCTGAACGAACCAATAACAATAGAAGGAAACTATGATGGCAACTATCACTATTAACATGGACGATAACGAACGACAACTGACCGTGGTCCATGAGGATGCGATCTACACCATCGTCAAAGAACAGGTGCCCAAGCTCCCCGAGCCGGTCCACAGTGCCCTTGCCAGCGGCAACCTGACACAGGTCATAGGGCAGAAGACGGTGGGGCAAATGACCGCTGACGAGCGGCAATGGCTGGCAGACGCCATCACCGGGGAGAAGTCCTTTGTCACCTGCAAGAGTGTGGCCAGATGGTGTGAGCGTGTCACAGGCCATTCGTTCCATGCCAACAAGGTAGGCGAGCGGATAAAGGTCATGGGTTATACGACTACTAACAAATATCACAGGGGACAGAACGGGTGCAGGGGGTTCTATGTCTACTGGCAGGTATAGGGTCAGGAGTGCTGTGACCTATGCTAGGAGCAACGGCGTCTGGTGGGTTGTGGTGAGTGAGCGGTTCAATATCGAAGGAGAATAACCATGCAAGGACTGATGATCGACCCAAGCCAGGGGACAGCGACACCAGCCGAGGGACACCCTGCCGACGTGGTAACGGGCACAGGGCATGTGATCCACAGCCACAACCTGGACAACGGGGATACGCTCTTTTACCGCTATGGCAGTACCGAACAGGCGTGGACCTTTGTTAATGGTCGCCGGTTCGCGGGTACTTTGTTCTTGGCCGGTGGGCATACGACCATTGATCAGTTCAAACAGTGGTTTAGCTTTGGTCATGTGGAAGGTGTTATTAATAAAACTAATAGTAAAACCGAGCCGTATGAAAAAAACTAATAGATACATCCAAATGACTTTGAAAATGGATTGTCTGTTTTTTACCTATAAATCAGTAGCTTAACAAGCCTAGTAGTGAGTCAGGCGTTACATCCGTTTTTTTGGACTGTTCAGGTACAGAGAAAGGAGGTGCTCATGGTATAAAAAAAGAAAAGGTAATACTCCCTGTTGAATATAATTAAATGTCTTAAATGTCTTTTTAGTATTTGATAAAGCATAACCCCTTGTTTTAACAGACAAAGGCATTAGGACATTTGACCCAGGACAAATGACTTAAACGACTTAGGGCAAAGGACACCTGACAAATAACCTTTGACCACCAACAAATAACCTGTGTACTATCCCCTTCAATAAATATAAGCAGAGCTAATAATGGAAATCCTCATCAACTCATACTTTGCCGGTGCAGGCTTAATGGATATTGGTCTACAAGATGCTGGCCTCACCATTCAGCAAGCGTTTGAGCTGGATGAAGCGGCCTGTAAAACCTACCGCCATAACATCGGCGACCACATCAAACACTGTGATATCACAGAACAACTGGTACTGGAACAGGACAAATGCCATGGGATGGTATTCACCTACCCATGCACCAAGTATTCAACCATCGGCGACATACATGGTGTAAGGACAGGCGACGACCTTTTCTTACATGCACTACGCAATCTGGCAATCGCCCGCCCTGAATTCTACATCGTTGAAAACGTACCTGGCATGAAAGCCTTCCCCATTGTCATGGAAGCAATGACGAAGATGCCGGACTACCACATCAAAATGTTCTGCCCAGTGCAGACTGAAACATGGCTACCGCAGCGCAGGGATAGGCTGATCATCATCGGCACCGAGCGGGAGTTCAAGGTCAGGCCGCCAGAGAACACCAGACCAATAACACTGGCAGAGATATTAGAAGAAGAACCCAAGGTCACCCTGCCCAGTGCAATAAAAGCACGGATGAACGGTGAGTACCGGGACTTACCCATAATCTCTGACCCAAACAAAGGTGATATTGCCCCGACCTGCATGGCGCACTATGCCAAAGACAAAAGTACACGGCTGGTTTGGGACGAACGGTTCCCTATGAACGTGCGCCCTTACTCAGTCAGAGAATGGGCAAGACTTCAAGGACTGGAAGACTCTTTTGAGTTCCCTGTATGCGACACGGAAGCGTACAAACAGATCGGGAACGGTGTCCCACGATACATTGCCCTGTGGGCTGGAAGAGAGATCGTTCGATATTATAAGCAGGGCTAATATACGAGTTACTGACTTTATAGAAATATCAAACCTAGTACATCATTTCAATGGAATTGATGTGTTCCATTGATCCTGAGATTGTCTAAGAATGTTGCCACTGAACTTCGCAAGCTCAGTGCGAACGGAGTGCAAAACATCAAACTCAATGAAACGATGTACTAGAAGAAAGACTGTACGAATACCAAAAACAAATACTCCGTATGTATGAAGCCCTGCCAAAGGGCGCAAAGCTAATAACAGGACTTTATAGAAGAAGGCCACCCCGGACATACGCCATTAAAGACGGGGTGGAATACAACTTCGATGGTGAAAACTGGATACCAATAACAACTGAAAGGGACGAAGACCCAATGAAAAAAGCACTCCCCCAGGTCGCCGCCATGCACTCCACTGTTACTGCTGGCCACGATGGACTCAAGAAAAAGTTCCGTGCGAAGCCGGAGAAGAAATGTCTGGAGTGCGGCAAAAAGCATAAGCACAACAACTGCTATTGCAGTGCTGAGTGCTGCAAGGCTCACAGGGCAAAGGACAAATAACATGCGCCACTTCAGAACCCACAAAGGGGACCTTATCAACCCCGCGAACGTAACCCATGTAACCCTTTCTAAATCTAAAAAGGATGGCTCTTTTATCTTGAAGTACAACTTTACCAGTGGGGCTTCAGGAGAGTTCACTTTCAACAGTCACCCAGACGCCGTTGATGAATTGAACCGCTATGATGAACACTGCCAATTAATATAAGCAGGGCTAATTATTAATCTGAGGCTAATAACATGGAACTAAAACCAAAATATCAGCACGACTGCAACCGCTGCTCTTTTATTGCCTCCCTGCACCTGTTCCACAGAGTAGTGGACCTCTATAAAAGCTGCGACAAGTCTTTTGGCGGCTACATCATTCGATACAGCAGTGAGGGCCCTGATTACGCCACGACCTATGAGCGTGACGATCTCCCTATAAGTCAACGATATGACTGTGGTGACGCTGGTCACTTGCTCCTGTCAATGAACCAGACCATCTGCCAGTTCATTGAAGAAAAAGTGGCTGAGATCGTTGCAGCCAAGGAAATGGTTGAGAAAAAAAGGCAAGAAATGCTTGCGGAATACAGGAAGAGGAAAGAACAAGATGAACGAACCCAGTGAAGAAGCCCAGGAAACGATAGTAGGGATGGTTGATTACTGTCTTACCCGAAGAGTAGGGATGGGTATGGATGAAGGGATAAAAAATCTCGAAACCGGCGAAGAACACAGTTGGGTTACAGAGATCAGAGAATGGGTGGAAAGTAACAAAAACTCAATGCTGGAAGTACGCCCTAAAGAACCTGGCTTCTACTTCGTCACCCTCTACCAATATAAAAAAGAAAAGCCTGAGCATCCCGACTACTTCAGAGATTGGATGCAGCTTGATGGGGAGCAGTGGCTGTATGACGGAGGGTATGAGGGCTGCTGCTATGTGTGCTTTATCCATAGGAAGGAGTGATACCATGGAAAAAGATCAGGTGAAGGTAAAAGTCTACCTCTGCAAAGGCCGAAAAGTGATTTTGATGGGTAGCTTAGGCGATCACTTTGGGGAAGTTATGGATATTGAAAATGGCGTAAGGTTCACCTCCTATGGTTATCCCATAGCTTTCCCTGAGATCGGGTGGATAAAAAGGACAACGATATACGGTGAATTCGAACCCAAGGAGGGTGATACGGATGGATGGGGTTGAAATAAACATTTCCATGACACCAGAAGCCTTGGCCAAACAGTTCTGGGAAATGGACAGTGAAAGGCAGGCAAAGTTATTCCAACACGCGGAAAAGCTCGAATAAACGTTTGGTAAGGATTCGTAACTCTCTTCCCAACGGAAATAGATAGTATTTGATTCGTTTTAAGTAGATATGGCTTCAGAATATGATGGTGGAGGAGAGCCAACATCTGATCTCATCTCCACATATTCATTATCACTATTTAAATCAGACTCGTTCAAATGACTTAGATTAAGTGTATTGTCTGAAAAATAAGCAGGAGAGTGAGTCAAAGAGTGTTCCCTATGTATCAAAAAATTAGGGTTTTGAACACTTATTATATCAATATTCTCGCTTCTCACATCATACACAACACTGTTAGACAGCAGCGTAGGATTGTCTGGAATTGGTCTAATCTCTCTATCATGTATCTGTTTCGAAGCCAGATATGCAAGTGATCCGAAGCCTGCCATGCAACAAATTACACCAGAAAGCCCGACGGCACCTAAAAATAGCTCTCCTGCAAATGAAGTCGTAACTTTTGATGCAAATGTATAGCCAATGCAAGAGAGCGTACCGGCTCCGGTGCACCCTATACCAACCTTGTACAGAGTTTTAGGGTTCAATAATCTGTGTTCAGAGGATGGCTGAGAAGTGATTGGCCTTGAGCCTAAGTGAGCAGAATTCATTGAGTAGTCCTTAAATTCAGGTTTTGTTTTTTTATGTCAATGAAATTTAGATGACGAGAATCCAGGCTACAAGTGCATAACCCACCTTTTATAACCACTATTCTTAATAGCTCTGTTTAGTTTTTCCTTTTAAACACTTAAAACCCCCGGGTTATGAGGTGAACATCCACACTACGATATTGAATCCTGGGCAGCAGAAGCTAAAGAGAACAACATCCGCAGTGGTTACTGGGATTGGGTAGCGAGCAACATAGAAATGAATAATGCTTGATTCTTAGATATTAGCATTGCTACTATAAGCAAAGCTAATTAGAGGGGATTATGAAGAAGCTGAACATAGAAAAAGATCATAAGTTCGGTCGCTTAAAAATTGTCAGGGAAGTTAAAGGAAGAAAACAAAAACGAAGGGTCGAGTGTTTTTGTGATTGTGGCCAAAAAGTAACCACCTACTTATCTGATTTGCGAACCGGACACACAAAAAGCTGTGGGTGCTTACGTACAGAAAAAGCGACCACCCACGGTAAAACCGGAACCAACTTATTTAATGTATGGCGGAGTATGAGGTCGAGATGCGACAACCCGAAGGAGAAAAATTATAACGGTAGAGGTATTACAGTTTGTCCTGAGTGGAGTGATTTCACCGTATTTGAAAGGGACATGGGAGGCACCTACGCTAAAGGGCTTGAGCTAGACAGAGTTGATAACAATGGCTCTTATTGTCTTGAAAACTGTCGGTGGGTTAAAAGAAAAAATAACAGCCGAAATAGGCGAACCAATAGGCTTATTGAATATCAGGGTGACATTCGGTGTCTAATAGAATGGAGCGAGATAACAGGAATCCATAAAGACACCCTCCGGAAACGGTTAGACAGAGGCTGGCCTATAGAGAAAGCACTCAACTTCAATACAAAAACAGGACACCACTAAATGGATTTTTCCTTAACCCTACAACCCTGATCCAGTTCTTTACCCTGATCGCCCTGATTGGACTGGGGTACATAACCTATAAAGCCAAACGCTACAAATTATTAGCAGGGCTTATAGTCCTGATAATCCTGCTGGTAGTAGCCGCCCCCGTCCGAAAAGAAGTCAGTAACAAAAGCTTCAAGAATATGGACAAGCAAAATTTTGACCGACACCAAAACCTACCAGATAAGGTGAACGTCAAAAAACAGACCTTTGATGAAGTTATGGAAAACAAAGGTCAGCAAATCAAAAACGACAACAAAGAAACCAGAATGGAGATTCTGAATAATGCTGAATAAGCTGCGCTACCTTTCCCTCATGTGTCTGACTGTATTTATGGTTGGATGCGGTTATGAACAAGTACCCCCCGCGCATGTCGGTAAAATCCTCGACACAAACGGCTACCAGGCAGATATTGTGCCGCCATCCCGTGTGTACGTTGGCTGGCGAGAAGAACTGGTTCTGGTACAAACCGGCACCGAAACGAAGGCCGAACGTATGGAAGTCATCATGCAGGACAAGCTGACGCTGGGTTTTGACGAGCGCTTTCGCACTCGAATTAAGACCTCAGACGAGCGCGTTCTGAACGGCATCTTTAACGATATCGCCGTGGACCGGGCTGGTGGGCAGCGCCTGTTAACACTGAGCACAGTTTACAATACCTACGGCAAAATGCTTGTACGTAACAAAGCCCGGGAAGTAATTAGCCAGTACAGTGTAGAGGATGTACATAAGAACTATGCTCGGATCAGCAGCGAAATCTACAAGGCCATTACCGATGCAGCACAAGGCATACCGCTCACCGTATCGGATGTAGCACTTGGCAATATCGCCTATCCGAAACTGATAACAGCCGCAGTAGAAGCAGCAGTAGAAGCAGCAGAAGAACGCCGGGTCGCCATCGCCACCCAGGAAGCCCAGGTACAGATCGAAATGAAAGAAAAGGAAGGTCAGCAGAAACTGGCTGAAATGGACTACAAAATCGAAATGACCAAGGCCAGAGCACTCAGGGACGTGAACAAGACCGTCGCGGAAGGGATCACCCCAGAACTGATCGCCCTGAAAACACTGGAAGTCCAGCAGGCATTGGCCAAAAACAACAGCGCAGTGTTTGTACCCTACGAATCACTGAACAATACAGGGCTGAACAACCGAATGTTCAGCAAATAAAGACAGGACAGGTGGGGGGCGACCCCGCCTGAACCACCATGATCGAAAACCCTTTTTATACTTTCGAACAGTTCTGCAAAGACAACGGTTATACCGAGGGAAAAGAACTGAAAGCATGGGATGAATATTACAGGAGAAAAATGGTATGCGAGGTCTGCGGAGCACCAGCCACCTACTTAACAGAGACAAACTCACTCTTCTGCGAACCCCACATGAACGACCAGTCGGCCATCCATTTTGCAAATATTGGGGCTGAATAAAGAAAGTACATCCTCGCTTATGTTGAAAGTGACATACCCACGCTCAACAAGGGCAACCCATATGCGGAACCGACTCTCACCAATCAAGTTATGTTTCATCCTCACATTTTTTAAATGGTACTTAACTGTCTCTTCGGAGCGGTTAATGAACCGGGAGACTTCCTTTGGCTGTGCGCCGAACAGAAAAAAGAGAAAACATCGAGCCTGCTCAGGAGATAACTGCATTCTCCGGGCTATATCACCATTCAGTGTAAACACACAACTACCTATTTTTGGTAGGGATTTTTATTAGCACAAAAACTATCGTTATCCGGTTAAAAGGACGACAGAAGGCATATAAAAATGAGCATAGCCATGAAGGAAGCAACAAAAAAATACGTTCTCAACAAAGTCGAAAACAGCTTGAGTGCTACCCAAAAAGATGCTCAGGCATACGACCGTGCTGTTGTAGCTGTAGACAGTATAGCCAACCATCTATCACTTTCCATTGTCGAAGAAGTAGACGATCACTGGTTGATAGCAGTAGTGGCCGCTCTGGCGATGATGCGCCCAGAAGCACACCTCCCCTATCTAAAAAGGGTACTGGACCTGTCACTACCACAAGTAACACAAGACCTGAATGAAATGATGGTTGTAGCTATGCATACACAACTGAACGGGGGGAACCTGCATTGAAACGTCTGACATTGACACCCTGGTACAAGGTCTGTGAGAGAGATTTCTACTGTCCTCGATGGGCACGGAATGATTTTCATAACCTGGCAAGGAAATTAAATCATGGATTTAAAAGACATAACAGCAAGTCCAACGGACGTTTACTGGTGCGTAGAACATAGCTCTTACTGCGTGGTGCTCGGATTCTGCGAATGGGATGGGGCCTGCATTATCATTGAACTGCATGACGATGAGGACACAACAGGGGAGCTTCGTACCACGGAAAGTGATCAGTTGTGGCCGGACCCTATTGCAGCATTAAAAGCAAAAGAAGAACTTGAGCACTTCCACAGAGCACGGGTTTTAACTATTGAAGGGCATATTGGGGACGGCAGGATCAACGACATAACGAGCGAAGATAAATGGGCAAAAAACCCAGCACAAGAAATCTTCGGTGAGATGGCCTTCGAGTACGGCAAAGCGATAGCACACAAAATAGCCCTAGCAGTTGACGATGTTATTAATGGCACTGAAGAACAAGAAATATCGGGTGAAATTGACGGGATAGACTGCTCCGTAAACATTAGCTGTGTCGAAGCTGAGGCAGGGTTTAGCCATGCTGGCTGCGAAGCATGTAACACAGGGTTGGGTAACAGCGTCACAGAACACGTAGGAACCCATAAAGACGGTGAAAAATTCACCTATGCAATCTGTGGCGACTGCACCTATAAACACGAATACGGATGGAACTGACAATGGTTAATTGCAATGAGGAAACAGGTATACCGTTCGGTATTATCTCTTCAACTGAACTACACCAAGAAGTGGTTGAAGAACTGCTTTACGAGCAAGGGTTTGATTACTCCTATGCAAATGCTGTTATTGAGCTTGTCAAAGAACACGATTTCTCAGAAGAGGATAAAGCCTACTTTAGAGACTCCAAAGGGATAGACCTGGAAAACATTAACTGGGCAAACTCAACGGGGGAAGACAACTTATTGGCGGATTATATCATTGATGTTTTGGACTTCGACGGGGACCGCCTAAACAAAAAGCGTGAGAGTATAGATATTGAAGAACCCTACGTAGTTGGTGAATATGAAGGCGTTAAATATGAAACATCCTGGCTCGGAGGGGCACTTAACTTCGTAATTATAAGCAGTCCTAATATTACAGGAAAAGCACACCAGGGTAGCCCCTGCGTACCGAACATGGGCGTACTGGATACGCTGGATGGCGATTACCAATGCTACGACGTACCTGCTGAATGGAGGGATAACGGGGATGACTGAGACAGCTCGGGAAAAACACAGCAGTACTTCGGAAACAATCTTTCATATAGAAAAAGGCTTCAATGAAAGACCCCTACCCTACTCAAGTAAAAAAGATACCGGCGAAACAGCCAACTGTCCCTGCGATGGATGCGAACACTTTATTCACTGCAAACAGGAAAAAGAAGCTTGTGAGCGATTTTCAAAATGGCAGATAGGGAAGAAAAAAGAACTCCATAAATTCAGCAGGGAACCCTGTAAAAAATATTACAACAAAATATTAGCATAGCTAATAAGGAGCAAAGGGATGAGCTATTCAGACGACGCAGAATACCAACATAAAGTAAGCCAGTACGTTAGCGACCATGTGTACTACTGCCTGAGTGAACTGGTCAGTGAAGTGGCTCCTAAGTTTTTTGAAGGGGTATTCCCCGAGTACAACGAAGAAACAGCCCATGAACTTTTCAGGACAACGCCGGATCAGGATGACTGTATCAATGCCGGGTTTCAGTTCTTCCAGAAGGGCGATTATTGGTACTACACCGACTGCTCCGACAATGTAGAACCCGAAGCCATTGGCGATTTCTGCCTTGAAGAACTGGTCGCATTCGCTGCTGATGAGGGCCATGTTTGCTACGACCCGGAAGACGACGAGGACGCCGAAGACCAACTGCAAGATGCGCTGGCAGGTTTGGAGGAGGACGGTTTCAAGATAACACACAGGGGCGGCAGCTACTGCGTCGAAAAACCCTTTGATGTATCCGGTCTGGATGAGTTCGACACCGAAGACGAAGCGGTTGAAAACTGTATCCGTTACAACGATATCGAAGGCGCTGAAGTATACGAACACTGGCTGGTATCAAGCCATCTCGCCTACAAGTTAAAGCAGCACGGGCAAACCGTCGTTGATGATTTCTTCGGCCTGACTGTCTGGTGCAGAACATGCACAGGGCAAGCCATCAGTATGGACTATGTGATCAACGAGATTTACAAGGAGGTACATGCCCATGAAGAAGATTAATTACTTTGAAATACTGCAACAGACTTCCGGGCATTTCCTGACAGAACATATCCCTGATAACTGGAATGAAATGTCCACCGTTGAACAAGATACCTTTCTGGAAGAAGCAGCTTGGGAACCTTTCGAGTACTGGGATGTAGCTGATGTATGGTCACTGATCGACGCTGCTGCGTATTCGACCAAGCAGTTCCTGGAAAAAATGGGAGCGGAGGTGGTCAATGGATAAAATTAATGTATTCGTCAACGTAAAAATCCGTACAGGTGAGTACGAAAAAAGCACAAAAATGGTGATAACCGACGCACCCTCAGAACAGGATGCCTTTGATTACGCCATGTACTGCGAATCCCACAATCCAGAAGACCTTGAATGGGATGAGTACACCGTTGCCGATATGGGCTGGGAGTTTGCCTATAGCGGAAATGGAACGGCAATAATCCCAGACGAAGACCTCCTTGTACTCAAGAAATATTTCTATCCGCATACGTTCAACCAAGAAGAACTGAATGGGTCAGGTAATTACCTGGAGTACAAGGGGAAGTACGGCCATGAGAAAAAGTAACTTCGACCAAAGCTCCACCGGCCTGAACCTTGTACTCTCCTGCTCTTTCGACTGCGACAGAGCGAGGATGGATTTTGAGGAGTGTCTGGTAAATCTGGAAAGGAATCACAGGAAAGCTGACGTTTGGGTATTCACCGGTTTTGGGAGTATAGAAGCCAAGGACTTTAAGAGAACCTACAAGTTAGGTACGCCTCAAGAGCTGTTAAAAGCCTATGTCAGCTACCAAAACAGCAAAGATTTTTCACTGTGCAGCCTCAGTGAAGTAAAAACTGTTCTGGGGAACATATGGCAGTTCGACGCAACACCAATCCGTAAAACAACCACAGATGAGCTACTGGATGCCATCGCAAACGATATGCGCTGGGACGCCCCGCTCCATGAGTTCCTTGAAGAGTATTTTGAACCTGAGTTCTTTGAGTTGACCACAACGGGCTACAGTCAGGGAGACTATGCAACCGTCATTATCCCCAGAGAAGTCCTGGTTGCCTACGGCCATGAGGACCCGACACAGGAGATTGCTGACAGTTTTCAGGAAACCATCGACCATCTGTTCTGGGATGCACCTCTGTACTGCAAGCTGGAGATCAATGACGAGGTAGATTTCCATTTCACGGATTATCTGAAAAACACCTATGACTACGACAAAGGTCAAATGTTGGAGATCGCTGAAAAACACCTTTTGAACCAATGGCCAGAGGACGCACAAAAGATCATTCGTGAGTTTCTGGAGAACACTTTACCTGAATCCCCTGAATACATATAAAGAGAATAACCATGGAACTGTTCAAACAATTCGCAGCTATGTTGGAAAACTTCATCATCAGCATTGTCGATAAACGCCTGGCTGAAACACCAAAAGAGCAAACTCCAGAGATAGTCTTGGAGAAAGCTGTACTGAAGCTACTAAACCAGGACTGCAACTCAGACGAAATTACACCCGTAGAAGCGGCAATCAGACAAATAGCAAAAGACGCTATTGGCCATAAGTATGTCACGGAACGTGAAATGGAAGCGTACTGTGAAGATTTTATTGAAACAGATGAACTTGATACCAAGTTCGAGAACGAAGTAGTCGGTACATCCCTTTTTGAAAAGGCCGTAAGGGACAGTATTACAACCGATATGATCCGGGACGCCATCAGGGATGCGGATATTATTGAAGACGAATTTTTTGACAATGTGGCCAACTCAGACCGGTTCACTCGATTGGTATGTGATACCCTCAAAGACCGACTATAAATATAAGCAGGGCTAATATATGAGTTTTATCACCCTTGACTACGAAACAGCATTTCGGACACGAAAAGACAAAGGGACCAAAGGGCCTGCCTATACACTGAAAAACTGGACCTATGAAGAATACCTCCGGGGGTCCAAAGTAACCAAAAAACATGGGCTGGTTGAAGTCCCCTTCAGAGCGCATGGTGTAGGCGTCAAAATCGACAGAGCACCGGCTGAGTGGGTTAGCCACGACGACCTTGAATACTTCCAGAAAGAAATGTTCCCTGAGAACAACGACCATACGGTGCTGGGCCATAACACCATGTTTGATGGCGCGATATTGCACTGGATATACAAACTCAAAGCCAAGAAATATTACGACACACAGGGTATGAGCCGTGCCCTATGGAACCAGCAACCTGCCGATCTGGACAGCCTGGTAAAACGCTGCTTCCCAGACAACAAAAAAATGTGGAAACAAAAAGAAGATTTGAGTGTTGCTGATGGCATCTGGTTTCTTGATGAAAGGCAGGAAAGAATCATCAGTAACTACTGCATACAGGACGTGGAGATCACGTTCGCAGCGTTCGAAAAAATGTGGCAAATGGGCTTCCCTCCTGAAGAGTTAGAAGTCATGGATATGACACTCCAAATGTTCATCAACCGCCCTTTCGTACTAGACAGCGAGCGGGTAAAGAAATACCAGAATCGCCTGCAAAGAAACAAAGAACGCTGGTATAGAATAAGTGGCTGGCCACGTTCAACGCTCGCCTCAAACGACAAGTTTGTAGCAAGACTGGAAAAAGAGCACGGGATTAAAATTGAAAAAGTACCCAGCCCAACGGAAAAAGACCCGCATAACATGCGCTACCCGCTGGCCAAGGATGACCTTGAGTTCCTTGACCTGCAAGATAACCACCCAGAACTGAAAGCTATCTGGAAAGCACGGCTTGCAGCGACTGCAAATTCAGAACTGAGTCGCTGTGCCCGGATGTTGGATCACGGTTCAAAAAGCTGGATCAACCCCGAGGGCAACATAGCCATGCCACTCAACTACCACAAAGCACATACGGGTCGTTGGGGCGGTACGAACAAGCAAAACCCCCAGAACCTCGGCAGAGGGTCCATCCTTCGCCGTGGATTAAAAGCACCAGAGGGCTACAAAGTAGTTGTCCGTGACCTGTCGAATATTGAAGGGAGGATGAGTGCGTGGTTCTGTGGGCAGGAAGACAAGCTGAAACGATTGGCAGCGGGTCAGGATATCTACAACGATATGGCCACGGATATCTACGGCTATCCAGTAAACAGGAAGGACCCGAAACAAGAGGTGGAAGGGTTCGTTGGTAAAGTTGCTGAGTTGGGGCTGGGCTATAACATGGGTGCCCCCAAATTCCACCATACGCTGGCCTCTGGAGCCATGGGTATGCGGGTAAACATTGGGTTAGAAAAAGCAACCCATGTAGTACAAACCTATCGCAGGAAAAACTACTGCATTACCGCCATGTGGAAACACCTGCAACTGGTTATTCAGGATATGGCCAACCCGAACCTGGAACCCTATATGCTGGGTCCTGTAAGAATCGAATACAGACGTGTAGTGCTACCCAATGGACTGGCGCTGAACTACCCCGGACTAAGGGCAATCGACCACCCCGAAGCATTCAATGAGTATGAATATTGGGAAGGTAAATTCTGGAAGAAAATCTACGGCGGTTTATTCCTTGAGAACATCATCCAAGCCCTGTCCCGTATTATCATGTCGAGTGCCATGGTACGGTTCAGAAACTGGCTGGGTGACAGAGGACAGATGGCTCTGACAGTACACGATGAAGTCGTGGTCGTCGTCATAGACCATCTGGCAGAAGAAGCCTTCCGCAGACTGGATTTAGAGCTGATAAAGCGACCCGATTGGACTGACCCCAGCCTTACACTTAAATCAGACGGGGGTATAGACACTTGCTATTCAAAATAATGCTAACCTGATATATTAGCATTGCTTATATGGAGAATAATTGAATATGGACAAGCTGACCTTTGTACAGCACGTAAGCAAATCACTATCCAAGATTTATCATGCTGATGGGAAGGTCAGCTCCTTCCCCGGAGCCAAAACACTAACCAGCGTTGAAAAAGAAGTCCCTGTTACCCGAGAGGGATTGAAAGAAAAACTGCGCCTGATGCGGCTGTTTGCAAAGAAAGGGTTTGCCATGATGAAAGGCCCTTTCACCAAAGAACTACAAAAGGAAAGTCGGCGGGGGCTGAGTGACCGGGACGCTCCTACACGAACCATTATTCTGGACTTCGACGGTATTGAAATACCCGGCTACGAAGCACCAGAACAGATGGGCGAGAAGCAACTGAAACAAATTGCAGAAATGCTGGTTAACAAGCTACCGCTGTGCTTCCATCAAAGCAGCTATATCGCTACTGCCAGCTCAAGCATGGGAGTTAAGCGAAAGAAACTTGGTCTACATGTTGAGTTCTGGTTAACCGATGCCATTGCACCGAAGGCTTTGAAACAGTACCTGGAGCACCTGAATTTCACGTCCCCATTCTTTACCGAACAATTGAGGCTGACAGATAAGCAAGCTGCTCTGAGCTATCGGATTGATATTAACCTGGCTGAAAACAGCCGCATGGTTTACATAGCACCCCCGAACTTTGAGTTGGTGGACAAAAACCCATTCAAAGACAACAAAGACCGTATCATCCTGGTTGAAAAAGACGAACCGGCAGTAAACCTGACTTTGGAATTACTTCAGGTAAAGTCAGAGTGGACCAGCAACACCGCTAAAGAGAAGTATGAAACACTGTATTTCGCCACCAATGGTGTAAAACCTAAAAAAGCTAAACTAAAAAGAATACAACTAGCCTCTGGTATCACTGATGTTCGGTTAAACCCGAATGCCGCCATTATGACTATGGCTGGTGATTATGGAGACTATTGCTCCTTTAATGTGAATGACGGTGATAGTGGAGCATATTTCGTAAGAAAGTCGGAACCCGAAATCGTCAGAAACTTTAAAGGGGAAGAAAACTTCCTATTTAAAGAAGCAGACAAGGAAACCTACGACTGGTTTGTGGATGAATACCTCGCAACACAGGAGGAAGAAACCGCAAAAAAGTCAACTGGGGGTACAGACCTCCAGAAGAAGGTGCCCTTTGCTTATATCAGCCGCTCAGAAGATACTGTTAAGTACGGCTATTACTGCCAAAAGAGCAATGAACTGGAAAAGATTTACCCCACAAAGCTGGGGAGCAAAGTGCTGGAAGACTGGTTTAGCAAGCACGGAAAACTGATACCAGAACAACTGCCCTTTGTTGAAGAGATATTTGCCCCACAGGATCGGCGTACCGTTGACCTGGACAATGACTTCATCAACCTGTTTCGCCCTAACCCTGTCTTCTGGAGTGAAGCGAATATTCCAGAAGAAGCCGTTGGTGCGGATATGGACTCGATACAAAAATTAAAACTGGTGGCCCCAACAATCTATGACCTGATCCAGCACATGACCTGTGGCGGAGAAGAGTTCCCGAGATTCATAAACTGGCTGGCCGCTGTATTCCAGAAACGAAACAAGATGCTGACTGCATGGGTAATCCACGGTGTTCAGGGTACAGGCAAAGGCTCTCTGACAGACAAGGTACTAAAACCAATCTTTGACCGGGCTGTAAAAACAATGAACGTCAAAACCTTGTCAGAGCAATACAACGCATGGCTGAAAGACAGTCTGTTGGTAACCGTCGAAGAGTTCAAAAACGCCCACGCTGACCATGCGGGACAGATGAACAACCGGTTAAAAGAATATATAACCGAGTACCACATCCCTATCCGGGCAATGAGAAGGGATCATATCGACGTAAAAAACTACGCCAACTTCATCTTCTTCTCAAACGAACACGACGCCGTGTATATCGAAGACTCAGACCGGCGATTTAACGTGTGCCCTCGTCAGGAAATTAAGATCATGCAACGGTATCCTGACTGGAAAAAACGAGTGGAAAAGGATATCCCGAAAGAATTAGAGGGCTTCGTGCGCTTTATGCAGGAGTTCAGAGTGGATATGGACGCCGCAACAACCGCACTGGAAAACGCAGCCAAAAAAGAAATGCAGGAGTCTTCACGTCGAAGCCAGGACAGTTTTGTACACGCGATTCGCACCGGCGACCTGAGCTACTTCACTGAAGTCCTGGAAGTACCCATGGGTATACAGGGTGCTGAAGACCTTAGAGGTTCAAAAAACGCTATAAAGACCATGCTGAGGGATTATAAGCACGGGGAAGAGACTGCAATCTTCAACTATGAAATGCGGGCTTTCTACAACGTACTCATCGGTAATACAGGCTCAACCAAGAAGTTCGGGAAGATGCTATCCCGGCTTGGCCTGAACACAACGAAACCCACACGCAACGGAATGCAGAATCGGGGGGTAAAAGTAGTATGGAGGATAAACGACCTCGACAGGCAGCGGCTGATAACGCAGCACAAAATCGACAAAGAGATCATCAATGCTCACACCAACAGCATGGAGGAGTTTGTACCTCCCTCAGAGAAAGAGCAAGAGAAGAGTTAGGGATGTGCTGCCAAACGCTCTGCAACCGGAACGCTGTAGCTGAGTACATTGAGTATCTGGAAAAAATTATAAGCAATGCTAATCTGGAGATTTGACCGATGAGCTATGTTCCCCCGGAAGAAAGCGCGATTGCGTTCGGCAATAAAAAAAGCGAAGTAGAAGAAACAACACGACCTACCTTTGAGTTCGACCCGAAACGATCTGAACAAGAGCGAGTTGCGTTAATTGCAACGGATGGTAGTAGTGACCCCCAGGGCGGATTAATCCGTTTCTGGTCACATAGCTCCCTGCAACAATTTCAAACCTGCCCCTTCAGGCTCTATTTACGCAGGGTCAAAAGGATCAAAGAACCTGACAGCGACGCAGCCAACCGGGGAACCCTGATCCACGATGAAGCTGAAGCCTACGTAAAGGGTGAACGGGAAGAGCTGCCCAGTGCGAAAAAAGCAGATGAGTTCGAGAACCGATTTAACCTTCTCAAAACGATGTACGACGCTGGCAAAGTGGAAATGGAACAGAACTGGGGTTTTGACATTGATTGGAACCCGATAGAGGACGATGGAAAGCTCTACAAAAACCCAAAACTCTGGGCGTTAACCAAGTTGGATGTATTCATTCGGGAGAACCCAACAAGCGCCCGGATCATCGACCATAAGACGGGTAAGAAATGGGGTAATGAAGTAAAGCACGGTGGACAGGCAATGGAGTACGCGATCTCAGCGTTCATGCGTTTCCCTGAGCTTGAGCATGTGACGACTGAGTTCTGGTATCTGGATACAGGGGAAGAAAGCATACGAACCTATACACGGGGAGACATTATGCTTTTGCTGCCAAGGCTTACAACAAGAGCAATCAAATTAACCTCGGCAACTAAGTTCCCCCCAAAACCATCAGACACTGCTTGCAAGTGGTGTACATACCCCGCATCTGGAGATTGTGAATACGGAGGGATGCCAGTATGACTCTGGACGAAATAAAAGCCGCAGTGGACGCTGGTAAAACAGTTTACTGGAAATCAGAGATTTACGAAGTAAGAGGGTCGGATGGGCAGTATTTGGTCGTCTGCACCGACAACGACTCTGCTATTGGCCTAACGTGGCAGGATGGGGTAACCCTGAATGGTCAGGAGAACGACTTCTACGTGAAAGGCAGTCGCCACAGCAGTCGGTTCTGGTTAGCCAGTAACGGTGACCTTTGTAAAGATGACGAAACCTGTGAAATAGTGCGCGAAAAATACGCCTACCATCACAGTACTATCGAAACAGGCAAAGAACTGCGCGCCACATTAAGAGCGGGTCCCTATGCTTGGCCAGGGGGCTACCCCCTGTTTATCGGCAGTAGTACCGGAGAGTCAGCACACTTTGAATGTGTAAAAGAAAACCTGTCCAGCATTATCCACGACCTGCGCCACAGCCACCGATTCGGTCCAATGTACTGCGAGATCAATTACGAAAATACAGAACTGTATTGCGATCACTGTAATAAAAAAATCGAATCTGCCTACGGGGATGACGATGAGGAAGAATGACAAAGAGCTATTAACCATCGCCAAAACCCTCGGTTATAAGGAGCCTGCCCTGCCCCGGCAAACACTGGAAGAAGCAGTAAGTTTTTTACAAAAGCAAACCAGTGATCTGGAAAAAGATAAAGCTGAAAAAATCAATTACGCCATGCAAACCGTTATCAACACCATGGCGTGGCGGATCGCTGAAAAGGTAATTGAGGACGATAAAAATGGATAAATTGGACCAAGCACAGGTAGCAATTAGCTTCCACTATCTTGCAGAAAGCCTACTCAGCTATTTCAGTAAGCTCGACGAAGGCAACGGAAGTATTTCAACTTTATTTGAAATGGGGGAAGACCAATACCTTAGTGAGCTTTATCCCTACGCAGAGGCTATTGAAAGCGCATGGGAGAACAGGGGACAAGACAGAGAAAGCCCAGGCGTGTTCGTCTACGAAATTTCTGATGACCTGGCACCCAAACTGTTTATTGAAATGATAGACGGGGGAGAAGGCTGCTGTGACCCACACCCAAGTGTTAAGCAGTGGAAAAACAACATACAAACGGTCGTTAATATGTGGTGCGAGGGGATTATAGACAGTACAGCCCCTCTGCTGCCACAGATAAGCCGCTGGGAACTTACCCTACTCCGATCAATAGCGGTAAAACAGCGGGATAGAACCGTTGAACGCTGCCTTGAAGAACTGCAAAAACGAGGGTACAAAAATATCCACCTAAAGGATACCGCCTCGCAAATGCTAACTGAGATTTGTATTGGGGATCATGTATATGCAGCAATAGATACAAGAATCATTGGCCCCGAAGTAATAACAACAACAAGGGTACGGGGACTGCCAGATGATGACTGAAGTTAATGACACAGAAAAAGACGAACTGATCAGAGAAAGCATCAATAACCTGCGCTACGAAAAACGGCTGACTGCACATCCCGATTGCCGTGACCCAGACCACCCCGGTTGCAAGAAATGCGAGCCAGAATATTTCTCTGAAAAACCATAGATAATTATATAAGCATTGCTAATATAGATAGAAAGCAATCAGTTTTCAAAACCCAGCCTCGGGGGGTAATACGGGGACACGCCCAGCGGCAGGTGGTGTGTGAGAAAACAACAGCCGCAGCAGAAGTTCTGGTTATGCGATATGCGAAGTACGTTACCTCCCAAGGATGATTCTGCCGACTGGCCCCCGTCACAGGGCCTATACCAACGATTAAAAGAATGGACGATTAAAAGATGGAACTATTCAAGCATCAACTTGAAGCTGATTTGCATTGGCAGAAAAACCCTCGCTGTTTTAATACCTCCGATCCCGGAACGGGGAAAACAATAGCTTCCCTTGAAGGTTATAAGCTCTCAATCAAGGGTCGTTTATTAGTACTGGCTCCCTTATCAATACTCCAGCCTAGCTGGGGGGATGATATCAAAAAAGCCATGCCCGGATTTACCTACGGCATTGCTCATGGGACGCCAAAGAAAAGAACAGATGTTTTCAAAAGCGGCGTGGATATCGTTATCACCAACCACGATGCTGTTAAATGGATTGCTAAAGACCCAAGTCTGTTAGATGGATTCAGCCACCTGGTTATTGACGAGTTCACCTGTTTCAAAAACAGAACAACTCAACGTGGAAAAGCCCTGGCATTGATCACAAGAACCATTGAACACGTTGTCATGCTGTCGGGTACACCCAACTCTAACCACATAACCGATATCTGGTATCCAGCATTGTTACTGGATAAAGGCGAACGTCTGGGCAAAAACTTCTTTGGATTTAGAGAACAAGTATGTACCCCGCTTCAGGTAGGTCCCAAACCTGAAATGAAGCAATGGAATGAAAAAGAAGGTTCCCGGGAGCTAGTAGCAGACCTCCTGAAGGACATTACCATCCGTCACAAGTTCGAAGAGTGCCTGGATATACCTGAACACTCAGTCCACACCATGCACATCGACATGCCAAAACAGGTAATGGATCAGTACGCCCTGCTGCAAGAACAAAGTTTTCTGGAAACCGACGATGGTGAAATCGAAGCTGACCACGCCGGTAGCCGTGTGAAGAAAATGCTCCAGCTCCTGTCGGGTGCTGTGTACGACTCAGACGGCAACATCATCAAAGTCCATGAGGACCGGTACGAGTTGGTGATGGACCTTGCTGCTGAGAGAGAGCAGTGCGTAATAGCCTTCAACTGGAGGCATGAGCGCCAAGCCTTATGCAAATGGGCTGATAAATACGGTTTCAAATACGGATACATCGACGGTTCTGTGAGCATGGAGCGCAGAACCGAGCTAGTTGACCAGTTTCAGCAGGGAAAGCTGAAACTGATCTTTGCCCACCCGCAATCTGCTGGGCACGGGCTGACCTTGACGAAGGGGACGACCACTATCTGGTGTAGTCCGACGTACAACGCAGAGCACTATCAACAATTCAACCGTCGTATTTACCGTGCAGGGCAAGACCGAAAAACGGAAACACTCCGTATAGCCGCCCGTGGCACCGCTGAAGAAGATGTGTACGAAAAGTTAGATGGAAAGGTCGAGCGTATGGATGACCTGCTCAACCTATTCTGCCAATTCACTAAAAGCAAAAATGGAGCAATCGCATGAGCGATAAGAAAGCAGCAGCCACCAAAACCACCCCAACTGAAGCTAAGCAGGCTGAAGCAAAAGCTGCTAACCCAGAGCGTACCTGCATGACCATAGCCAAAGATATGGACAAGGTGAAAAAAGCTCTGGCGAAAGCGGATAAGAAGCTGACCAGCGTCCAGGAAAAGATCAAAACCCTTGAAGAGGAAAAAAGGGAAGCTCTTTCTGAAGTGGACAGCCTGATTGGTGAAATGGATAAACTGAAAGAAGAAATGGAGGGAGTACTGAATGGATAACCTGAACGCGCTGACAAAGCGCCTGATGGAAATCCGGGAAGAACGGAGAGAACTTAAAACTCGGGATAAAGAACTGAGTGAAGAGTTTGATGCCCTGTCTGGAGAAGTACTGGCAATCATGGAAGAAATGGGGGTGGAAGCTACTCGAAGCGAACACGCCTCAGTCTCCATCAGTATCCAGCAAATGCCACAGGTTAAAGACTGGGATGCCTTTTACCGGTATGTAGGCAAAAACAATGCCTTTTACCTGCTCCAGAAGCGGGTATCCAGTAAAGCATGGGCTGAACAGCTTGAACTGGAAGGCGATATCCCCGGCACAGAACCGTTCGAGAAGCGTAGCATTAACCTTCGCGCCCGGTAACGATTAAAAATATAAGCACTGCTTATTAGACAATAAACACAACAAAAGCGAGAAAGACTAATGGCTAAGAAAAACAACACTGAAGAACAAACACCGTCCACTGAAGTAGCCCTGTTTGGTGCCCAGACTGAAGGCAATCTGCCAGTCGCTGATTATGGCGAAGCTGCCGGTATGGGTAATGAAAACGTCGGCGCAGGGGATATGGCAATTCCCCAACTGAAAATTGTAGAAAGCAACTCCGCTGCTATCAGCGATGGTCTGGATGGAGCCAAGCCCGGTACGATCCAAAACTCAATCACCAATGAATTTTTTGAGTCTGTTCTGGTGATCCCGCTGCGCTACGAAATCAAATACACCGTATGGAAAAAGCGTGATCTGGGCGGTGGTATTGAAGGGTCTTTCCCTACTCTCCAGGAAGCCGCAGAGCATATTGAAACCCTTCAGGGTGGAGCCAGTGCATACGACGCAGTTGAAACGGCAACCCATGCAATGCTGGTACTGGACGATGAAGGCAACGTACTGCACCCGGCATTGATGCACTTCAGCGGAACCCGCTTGACTGCCAGTCGCCAATGGAACAGTGCTATCGAAACCAAGCACCCTAAGAACGCCCCCCGTTTTGCTGGCGTATGGCGCTTATTCCCTGAAAAGCGGACCAACACCAAAGGTACATGGTACGTGCCTGGGTACGACTTCATGGGGCTGGCTCCAAAGCCGCTCTATGACGCTGCCTATGAAATGTACCAGGCTATCGTCAGTGAAAAAGCTGCTGCTTAACTACTGACCCTTGCCCCCTGCCTATGGTATGGGGGCTTTTTTATTTAACCGAGGGATCACAATGACAGCCCCAAATGAAATCATGCTCGACTTGGAAACACTTGGAAACAGGCCAACATCGGTAGTCATCGCTATCGGTGCAGCAGCATTTAATTTTGATTCAAACGAAATCGACACTTTCTATGTAGAGGTAGACAGCCAATCAAGTATTGAACTTGGATGTACCACAGACGAGAGCACTCTTAAATGGTGGGCAAAGCAAAGCGAAGAAGCAAAAACAATCCTCAACTCCCCAAACGCATTACCTATTGACGAAGCACTGAAGCAATTCACCCAATGGCTTGTCAGTATCCGGCAAAAAGCACCCAAGATGGAACTGGGTATTTGGGGTAACGACAACACCTTTGACATTGTTATCAGCGAAAATGCGTTTAGTGTTTGTAACCTGCCCTTGCCCTGGAACTTCTGGGAAAGTCGTTCAGTAAGAACGTTGGTGAATGTTGGCCAGCGGCTGGGAATTAACCCCAAAAAAGAAATCCCCCGGGAAGGCGTACACCATAATGCGGTGGATGACTCTCTCCACCAGGTTAAATACTGCAAAGCCATTATGGATCATATTAAGGGAGTATCAGTATGTACTCAGTAATGGATAAACGAGAAAACATTACAACCCTTATCCCTCAAACCCTTGATGAGTTGTGGAAAGAAGCTGAATCTCTGGGAGCAGTTGACGTAGATAGTGCCTGGGGAGGGGGTAACTATGAGGTAAAAATACGTTTCAGTCGCACATCAGGCACAACCGTCTGGGCCAAGGGAAAGAACTCAAATATCGCTTTTGCATTAGCTGACGCAATTACTGAAGCAAGGGAAATGGGGGCAGGATAATGGGGATGGATATCAGCGGCGGAATGATAGTTGGGGAAAGCGGCGGCTTATTGGAAGTACCTGATAACTTCGATGGTGAATTTTATGAGTGGGCGGAAAACGAAGGGCTGGATTGTATGCCTGAGCACTATGACGCAAGTCCTAGCCGTTGCTACTACGGTTTTACTGTCCCCGATATCCCTGTAGACGAAATCACTTCTGATTGGGTATCTCAAATCAAAAAACTAGCTCAAGAGTTCGAAAGAATCACTGGGGTAAAAGCCAGATTAATCGGTACTCAGGATGTGTGGTGATCAGAATGAGCAACTTTAAAATGACCATTAATGGTAACGTCGGCAAACAAGAAATCAATACTGAGCCTCCTGAGAGCCTTAATATTGAACTTGGGCACGGCGACAAATTAATAACGGATATTTACGATGATAAAAACGGTGTATGGGCAGGTATATCCATTAGTCATGGAAAGTGCCCTGTAGGAGAGTTTATAGATACGGGGGCAGATAGAGTATTAGACCTATCACCAGTGGTAACGATTACCACTGCAAGCCCTAAAAGTTTGGATGTTCTAATCGCAGCCTGTGAAAGAGCAAAGAAACATTTATGACCACAACCTTAGACCTTGATGATCTGGTGCAGCAGGGCGACAACCCTGTTGCAGTTGAAGAACTGAAACAAATGAGGCAGGGACTTGAACTACTGAAAGGGAAAAAAGAAATGCTGCTACGAGCTGCAAGAGAACTCAAAAGCTACATTGACGACGCTAACCAAAAGTTGAAAGAAGAGGTTCATCCTCAATCAATGGAGCCACCTGACTACCATGACTACCAAACCGTTTATGAGTTGGAGCAGTTAGTCGGAGAATTAAATGAACAGTGAAGACTTCAACCTCCTGAAAAAACTCAACAAGGACCGCAAACAGCGGAATCTTGAAAACGCCAGTAAGGAAGGCTGGCACCTGCACACAGAATACCACTGGTCAAGAACCCTCAACGGCAAGCGTCTGGACTACTGGCCTTCCCGAAATAAATTCATGTACGAAGGTAAAGTAATGGTCGGTGACGTGGATGGTTTTATCAGGAACAAAACATGAGAAACAGGTTCTTCAAAGATATAAAGCCCAGGGTAAGTAATTTCCCACCAGATTTTATACCAAAAGATGCAAAACCCTTTACACGTTGGGACCCCGCAGCAAAGGGCAAAGACTGCACCGTGCGCGGTTTCTTTCTAAATGGAGAAGTCCATATCCAAAGCGTGGAGTACAGAGAAGAAAGGACTGGGAAACAAAATGAATGAGCACTCCTATATAAGAGCCGTCACACGTCATTTGCCCTCTGAAAACTACAAATGGAAAATTAACGATGGCTACGCAGGGGGTGTGCCCGACTGGTTTTTTGAGGGCATCAGCAGGGACTTGTGGGTTGAGTGGAAGTACATAAAACCCTTCCCCAAAAGAGATACAACGCTGATCGACCTCACAAAGGACGAGTATTTGTCCCCCCTCCAAAAAAAGTGGCTTATACGACGCCATACCCGCAGAAAAGATGCTTGGGTGATCGCAGGATGCGAATACGGGGGCGTTATCCTCCGGGGGCTTGAATGGCAACAGCCCTTGAGCGCCAAGGACTTCAAAGACCGCTGCCTATCCCATAGAGAAATCTGCACTAAAATTGTTGCAGAAACTGTATAAATGCACAGTAGAAAGGCGCAGGTATTGCGCCTATCATTAAGTGGACTAGTGAATAGATGAGCGATAGCTTTACCTAAAATAATTAGCTCTGCTTATTATTCACAGGGATACAGTTATTATCAAAAACGCATAGGTGAGTATTATGGCAAAAAGAATTATATTAAAGGAGGATCGGGAAAAAGCCGCACGACTAAAAGCTATTTATGAAAGCAAGAAAAAAGAACTTGGCTTGAAACAGGAAGATGCTGCCAAGCATTTAAAAGTGACTCAAAGTGCAGTAAGCCAATTCTTAAACGCAATCGTGCCTTTAAATACCGATACGATCTTAAAATTTGCCGAACTCTTAGAAGTAAAACCCTCTGATGTTGACCCAGGGTTATCAGAGAAGCGTTTTCAGGCAAAAGAAATGCTACAACCTGTTCCTATCATAGGAACAATTTCAAACAAACAACCCTCAGATTATTATAAAAAGCTCTGGTTAAAAAAACCGGATTACCATGCTATTGGATTTGAAATAGATGAGGACACTATTGACTACCAAAAGAATAGCTACTTAATTCTTACGCTTAATAAAAAGCCAACCAAAAATAGCAATGTACTTATTCGATTGAAAAAACGCTCCCGTTTCCAAACAGGTAAATACTTAGGAAGTGAGGAAGATCATTTAAAGATTGACCTCAATGGTGTTATGCAAAGATTTGCCCCCGCTGATATATCCTATCTTGCAAGAATCAATGAAGTTGTGCGTCCCTAACCTCCAGCAGCTATACACCCTGTATAGCTGTTCTATTGCCTACAAATATAAGCAGTGCTAATATTCGGATATAACAACAAGCATGAGAAAACGATGGAAGAAAAAATAGCACTATCCACCAAGGACGCAGCAAAGTTCATTGGAGTCAGCAAGCAAAGGCTAGACCTGTCCAGGATCACTGGTGAACTTTGCGGAACCCCACCACCCCCATTCTTCAGGATTGGGAAAAAGCTTGTCAGGTATAAGGTTTTAGACCTTGAAAAGTGGGTTGAAGGTCAGACCACTTTCGCCACATTAGCCGAAGAATTTGTTTCCTAATACTTGCCAAACGCCCGCCACTATACCGCCACTAATCAAATCTCAGCCAATAAAAAAGGACTTACTCATAAAGCTAAGTCCTTGATTTCTCTGGTCGGCGTGAGAGGATTTGAACCTCCGACCCTTTCGTCCCGAACGAAATGCGCTACCAGGCTGCGCTACACGCCGAAGCCATTGCTATTCTAGACATGCAGATAAACCTGTCAACAAAACAAGAAAGAATTCAGTGAAGTTTTGCGAAGAGAAAAAAGAAAGGAAAAATGGTCGGGGTAGAGAGATTCGAACTCCCGACATCCTGCTCCCAAAGCAGGCGCGCTACCAGACTGCGCTATACCCCGTAAGACGACGCCTATCATATGGTTTTTGACTGACAAGTCAACAGCCAGATATACAAAATGTTTAACTTTTAGCCTTTTCAACCAATAGACGCTGATAGAGTTCATACATGGGTTGATCAAACAAAACAAACACCACCTTTTGAGGAAACTCATGCCCAACCAACCACTGCCACACCTCATTCAGTGCAATAGTAGCCGCCTCCTGATGAGGGTATCCATAGACTCCACAACTGATGGCTGGAAGTGCCAGCGCCCCTAGCTGTCGGTTCGAAGCTTCATCGAGAGCATTCCGATAACAGGCGCGTAGTAAGTCAGGCTCACCGGCATTGCCACCCTGCCAGATTGGACCAACCGCATGAAAAACATACGTTGAAGGAAGATGAAATGCCTTCGTTACCCGTACTTCACCGGTTGGACAGCCACCAATCTCACGACAGACAGCCAGAAGTTCGGGGCCGGCAGCCCGATGAATAGCACCATCAACGCCACCACCCCCAAGTAGACCTCTGTTAGCCGCATTGACAATAGCATCCACTGCTAATTCGGTTATGTCCCCCTGAATAATGTCAATGCGGTCTTTCATGGTCACCTCTCCTTTACCTTACATTCCTCAGCTTGCGACACTTTTTCAGTGTTTCAGCAATCAGGAATGCCAGTTCCAGTGCCTGATCAGCGTTCAGGCGTGGATCACAGTGGGTATGATAACGATTGCCCAGGTGATCTTCAGTCACGGCATGGGCACCACCAACACACTCGGTCACATTCTGCCCGGTCATTTCAAAGTGAACACCACCGGCATAGGTCCCCTCAGCACGATGCACAGCAAAGAACTGCTCAACTTCCGAAAGAATTTTTGATACTTCCCGGGTTTTAAAACCATTACCAGCCTTGTAGGTGTTCCCATGCATCGGGTCACAACTCCAGAGCACATTGCGTCCTTCACGCTGAACGGCTTTCAGCAGTGGCGGCAGGCCTTTCTCCACATTATCAGCCCCCATGCGAACAATGACGTTCAATTTGCCAGGAATGTTGTCCGGGTTGATCAAGTCAATCAGCCGAATCAGATCATCCGGTGGAAGCGTCGGGCCAGCCTTCAGGCCAATAGGGTTTTGAATACCGCGAACAAACTCAACATGACCACCATCCACCTGGCGGGTTCGATCACCCACCCAGAGCATGTGGGCGGAGCAGTCATACCAATCACCAGAAAGGCTATCACGGCGGGTTAACGCCTGCTCATAAGGCAGCAGCAATGCTTCATGGGAAGTATAAAACGCCGTCTCACGAATAGTGGATGAATGCTCTGCAGAAATGCCACAGGCCTTCATAAAGCCCAGCGTCTCATCAATCCGGTCAGCCATATTGCTGTACTGATCCGATTGAGGGCTGTTGGAGACAAAGTCGAGATTCCAGGCATGGGCCTGCTCAAGGGAAGCTAATCCACCCTGGGCAAAAGCACGCAGCAGATTTAACGTTGATGCCGCTTGATGGTAGGCCTGCAGCATTCTCTGCGGGTCAGGATCTCTGGAAGCTTTGGTAAACTCAGTGCCATTAATGATATCGCCACGATAGATAGGCAGCTCAACACCATTGATGGTTTCTGTACCAGAGGTTCTTGGCTTGGCAAACTGACCAGCCAGACGCCCTACCTTGATCACCGGGCAAGCCGCTCCAAAGGTGAGTACCACCGCCATCTGCATCAGTACTTTAAAGGTGTCCCGAATATTGTTGGCAGAGAACTCCAGAAAGCTCTCGGCACAGTCGCCGCCCTGCAGCAGGAAAGCCTTACCCGCAGTAGCCTCGGCCAGACGGTTTCTCAATTCATTCACTTCACCCGCAAAAACCAAGGGTGGCATTGCAGCAAGTTCCTGCTCAACCCGGATCAATTTTTCCTGGTCGGGATATTCTGGCAGCTGGAGTAAGGACATATGCCTCCAGCTATCAACATTCCATGAATTCATTAAGTCACCAGCTCTTTTACGCTCTTTGAAAATGGCCATTCTACCTGAATAAAATCATCAAGGCTCTGACGTTTTCCCATGAGTAATTATGGAAGATACATGCAGAAATATCGGTTATTAACTGAACATGAAACTTTACAACTCACCCTGGGTTTGTTATAAGTTTCAACCCAATCGAAATACGTAACTATACTAACAACCATGAATTTCTTACTGCTCTCCATGATTACCATGAAACTCGGCAAAATTATGATGCGCCGAGGGGGTTATCGTGGATAGCTGAAAAGCAGAAACGAGCCCCCGCACCCTAACCGGTCCGGGGGCTTTTTTATGAGCATTCAAGCTGAAAGGAAATGAGAGTATGAGTGAGCTGAATCTTCGACTGATCGCCACCGGTGACCCAAGCAGTCTGGAACAAATTCTACAGTGCAGCAACGAGAATGGACTGCACCTTAAAAGTTTTGCTGCCAAGTTGAATACACAAAAAAATCAGTACGAAATCAAAATGTGCGTTTCTGGTTTTTCCAGCCAGCACCAGATTGTTGGCAGACTGGCTCAGCAGGAATACATCCGCGAACTGAGCCCGGTCAAACCCCATGGATTACTCTGAATGATAAGTATCTATTGACCTTTGGCGACAGGATGCTGAGGGTCTGTTATCCACTCACTCCAGGAACCGGGATAAAGCGTTGCGCCTGACAGGCCAGCATACTCCATAGCAAAAATATTGTGGCAGGCGGTTACTCCGGAACCACAGTAGAAGACCGGCCGGGAATCTTCGCCAACCAGCGACGTAAATATTTCTCGCAAGTGCCCCGCAGACAGAAAGCGGCCATCTTCACCCAGATTTTCCGTGAATGGATGACATACAGCGCCAGGAATGTGGCCAGCAACCGAGTCCATGGTTTCTTCTTCCCCACGGAACCGCTCATAGGCTCTGGCATCAATCAATTTGTGTGCCTGACCATTTCCTTTTGCATCCATTTCAATCAGCAAATCTGTTGCTGAGATTGTTGGCATATGCCCCATTGAGAACGTACTCTGGCTTTCTACCACCTCACACACATCAGTCGTCACAGGGTAGCGGCCTGCCTGCCAGGCCTTCATACCGCCATGCAGAATCATAACCTGAGAGATCCCTGCCCAGCGCAACAGCCACCAGGTTCTTGCCGCCATTGCATGCCCACCATCGTCATACACAACAACCTGAGTCTGTTGATCCACCCCCCAGCGTCGGAGGGTTGCCTGCCAGTCTTCCTGCTCTGGTAGCGGATGCCTGCCGGTTGTGCCCGGTTCAATCAAGCCAGAGAGATCGGCTTCAAGGTCGGCATAAAGGGCTCCAGGAATATGCCCCTGATCATACATCACCCGCCCCATATTCGAATCGGCAAGACTGAACCTTGCATCCAGCAAAACCAGACTCTTATCCTTTAACAGGGTTGCCAGCATTTCCGGCTCAATCAACAAGGGCATCTGTTTACCTCTGTCAGGCAGACGGCCATTAACACATCATAATGAAAAATTTATGACTGCTTAAATTTGTTTAAATACAGTAAGAAAATGCTGAATCCTTTGCAAGAAGTCTTGATAGGGCTGGAGAGAGGAAAATGAAAGCTGCTGCATCCATGCAGTCGTGCATTGCCAACATACAGTACATCCCTTCATTTACCGGCAATTGCTCCTGCATTACCAGCATACTGTACATCCATGTACATAAAAAAAACCCACCAGCAAAGCTGGTGGGCTCACATCCATGTGATAAGTGCAATCCATGCACGATTTACGTTATCAGCACACTTTCCATGGCAATAGCAGTGATCACGCTGAAAAGTGTGAGATATATCTCACTTTGATCATTGAGCAGCCTGAGACTTATCGACAATTTTGCCATCACGTATCACTTTTTCTGAAAGCAAGTCACTCAACTTCCCGTTATCGGGCTCAATCAGGATAATTCTTGTTTCTTCTGATGACTCATCAAACTCCATATCTGGAACGAAGGAACTCTCTTCAACCGGAGTTTCTACAATTTCCTCTTGAATCGAAATTACATCCGACACTGGCAATACTTTTGGCTCATCATTTTCGGCAAAGAACAACCAAACTGCCGCACAGACGACTAGAAGAATCCCCCCCACTAATACAACCACCTTTTTACTCATACCTGCCCTCTCCAGCACCCACCGGAAGTTACCAATACCTGATTAGAGCGCCAATGTACAAAGTTGCAACCCATCACTCAAGCCTTCATTCCAAGCCCTCCTCGACCAATAGGAATAAAAGGATCGAAAAGAAGAAATAGGCCTTGGGACAGCTTATTAAGTTTATTTTGTCAGTATTCTGGCAAGTGCCATACATCTGGACATTCTACATCTTCTGGTCACGAATGATGTTTTTTTACCACTCAGAGCCAATGTTGCAGCCTTCCTGCTGGCCAGGATCGTCAACTACTACAGCCACACCTTCTGGACGTTTAATCACAAAAAGTACGGTTTTCAGCGTAACCTCACCCGGTTCGTGGCCGTTCAAATTACTGGGGGCATGCTTAATCAATGGTTGTTTTATATGGCTTTGACCCGAACCGATCTGAACTATTTATGGGCCTGTGGTGCTGTGCTGGTCATTGTATCGCTGGTGATGTTTATTCTGAGCAAGTATTGGGTGTTTCGCTAAGGCACTATCCTGAAGGGTCTGACTTCCCCCTAATTGATCGGATAGCTGTCACTGCGGACCATCATCGGGTGCTTATCACTGAGAGACTGAAAGCCAAAACGCTCAAAGAAAGGGATCCGCCCCGTTGCTGGCCACAGATGGACAATCTGGATATGCCGCTGATCACACCACTGGACGGCAGCTTCCATTAAAGCTGAACCTACTCCTTGACGGCGGTGATCTTTATCCACCAGCAGGTCATAGATGCAGCAGTAACGGACATAATCACTCTGCAGCCTGACAACGCCTGCCAGCTTTTCTTCAATGCTTACCTGAAACCAGCAACTGCTGGCATAAATAGAATGCTGCAAAGCTTCTAAACTGGCGAAATTCGTCCACCCTGCCTGCTGGTATAATTCTGCCAGTTCTTTCGAGGTGGGAGCTAAACACTCAATGTTCACAGGGTTCGATTCCTGTTTTTTGTGATTGTTTAATAATTGTAGGAGGAATCGCTTAGCCAGACGCAATTTCAACCAATCGACACGATATCAGGATGGGGCCAAAGCCCCGCCCAAGTGGATTATGGCATTCTTACAACACGAGTCGTGCCACCCTGAGTCAGAATCTTAACCGTATCACCGACCTGTAAAGGGGCTTTTGGATCGGCTTGCTGAACCACTGAGATGTATTTGCCACTGTCAAGCCGGATGGTCATTTCAATGCCATGTTGAGTGGTCAGCTCTTTCTCCGCCATATTACCCAGCACACCACCGGCAACACCACCAAGAATCGCAGCAATATCACTGCCTTTACCACCACCCACACTGGAACCGGCAATACCACCAATGGCCGCACCCGCCACTGTGCCAACCGCCCCTTCTGTGCCTTCCAGCTTTACATGCTGCAGCTCGGAAATAGTGCCAAAACTGACCTGCTGAATGCGGCGGGCTTCACGACTTAAATACGTTGTCCCCGTACTGTCAGTCATACAACCTGACAACAAGACCACAAACGTGATGGGTAATATGACCCAAAAGCGTCTCACACTCATGACTTCAACTCCTTAAATCTGAGTAACTATAGTACCTGATAGCGAGATGTTTGTGACTGAAGCCATATTTATGGAAAGTAAAGTCGGGTAAAGGTTTTATCAGAGCAAGCGTAAAATGCGCTGAACTGTTCTTGTTAAACGTTAGCGAGCCTTTTCCTGAAGCTCAATGGACTCACCTGTTTCAGGAGCAAAACGACTCCCAGACATTGCACACTAATCTGCTTACTTAAACTACAGAAGATCCACGGCACTCGCATACTGACTTTTTGGGGATGAAGAATAAGCAGGGGTAGGCAGCTTCTCACGATGAAATATGATATCTGTCAAATGAACTGGATTGCTTCTATCCTGATGGTCTGCACTAACAACATTCTCTTCCTGAATATCAGGCAACTCCTCACCCTTCAGCGTCAAAGCCTTATTGTCATTCGATGATACTTTTCCCACCTTGACGGAGAAACAAAAAAAGCTGGCCTCTCAAAAGAAAAGCCAGCTTGATTTAAAACAGGGAAAGCATTTTCCCTTTAACTCACCCAGACCCGGGCGTTTCGGAACATTCTCATCAACGGAGCATCTTCACCCCAGTGATCAGGATGCCAGCTGTTCTGAACGCTACGGAATACCCGCTCAGGATGCGGCATCATAATGGTTACCCGGCCATCGGCAGAGGTCAGGCCTGTGACCCCCTGAACCGAGCCATTGGGGTTGTATGGATAACGGGTGGTTGGTTTACCCTGGTTATCTACAAACTTCAATGACACCTGACCACTGGCAGCCAACCGGTCAAGGTGTGACGGATCAGCAAACTCTGCATGTCCTTCACCATGAGCAACAGCAATCGGCATACGGGCACCACCCATTCCCTGGAAGAAGATTGAACGGCTCTTCTGCACTTCAACCATAGCCACCCGAGCCTCAAACTGCTCAGACTGGTTGCGTACAAAATGTGGCCAGCATTCAGCACCAGGAATCAGGTCATGAAGGTTGGAGAGCATCTGACAACCATTACATACACCTAAAGCAAAGCTGTCCCTGCGATCAAAGAAACGGGCAAACTGATCACGGGCCTGTTCATTAAAGAGGATGGACTTGGCCCAGCCTTCACCAGCACCCAGAACATCGCCGTAAGAGAAACCACCACAGGCAGCCAGGCCCTTGAACTCATCCAATGTGCGACGTCCGGACAGGATGTCACTCATGTGAACATCAACGGTCTTGAAGCCAGCCCGGTCAAACGCCGCTGCCATTTCTACCTGCCCATTAACGCCCTGCTCGCGCAGAATGGCCATGGCCGGGCGGACACCGGTATTGATATAAGGAGCAGCCACATCTAGGGAGATATCATAAGGCAGGGAAGCGTGCAGGCCGTCATCCCGGTCATCCAGAAGGTTATCGAACTCTTGTCGTGCACATTCAGGATTATCACGAAGAGCCTGAATCCGATAACTGGTTTCTGCCCACCAGCGCTGGAACTTCACCCGGCTTTCACTCACCAGCTCGGCACCATTAAACCGGAACGATACCCTTTGCCCTGAAGCCAATGTACCAATGGTATGAGAACAGGAAGCCAGCCCATGCTGGGCCAGAATATCTTTAACAGCCCCTTTATCTTTATGACGCACCTGAAGAACGGCACCCAGCTCTTCATTAAACAGTGCTGGCAGCAACATTGATTTATTACCCGCCAGCTTGTCCAGATCAATAGCAATACCGGTATGTCCGGCAAAGGCCATCTCAATCAGGGAGGTAAACAGGCCACCATCAGAACGATCGTGATAAGCCAGGAGCAGATCTTTACCCATCAACTCCTGAATCGCGTTAAAGAAGCCTTTCAGGTCTTCTGCCGAATTAACATCCGGTGCCGTATCGCCCATCTGGCCATACACCTGGGCCAGTGCTGAGCCACCGAGCCGGTTATGATCCCGACCAAGGTCAATCAGCAGCAGATCGGTATCACCCTGGTCAGTTCTCAGTTGAGGGGTCAGTGTCTTGCGAACATCCTGAACCGGAGCAAATGCGGAAATAACCAGAGACAGTGGTGAAGTGACACTCTTATCTTCCCCCTTTTCCTGCCACTGGGTTCTCATGGACATGGAGTCTTTACCCACTGGAATCGCAATACCCAGTGCCGGGCATAGCTCCATACCCACGGTTTTAACTGTTTCAAACAGGTTTTCATCTTCACCCGGATGGCCCGCAGCAGCCATCCAGTTTGCTGACAGTTTAATATCGCCGATTTTCTCGATACGGGCAGCGGCAATATTAGTAATCGCTTCACCAATCGCCATACGACCCGAGGCGGGTGCATTAATCAAAGCAACGGGAGTCCGCTCTCCCATCGCCATGGCTTCACCGGTATAACCTTCAAAAGCTGTCGCAGTGACCGCACAGTCAGCAACAGGCACTTGCCATGGACCTACCATCTGATCACGATTAACGAGGCCGGTAATGGTTCGATCTCCAATGGTGATCAGGAAGTTTTTACTGGCTACCGATGGCAGCTTTAAGACCCGCTCCATTGCTTCACGAAGGTTGACATCAGTGAGATCAAGCGCATCACGCTCAAATGACTGTCGATGAATCTCCCGATGCATTTTGGGCGGTTTACCCAGAAGCACATCCAGAGAAATATCAACAGGTCGGTTTTCAAAATGGCTGTCTTCCAACAGCACCCGCTGCTCTTCAGTGGCTTCTCCGACTACCGCATGAGGGCAACGCTCCTGCTGACAGATCGCTTCGAACCTTGAAAGGTCCTCGGCAGCCACAGCCATCACATAGCGCTCCTGTGACTCGTTACACCAGAGCGCAAGAGGGGACATTCCGGGTTCATCATTATTAATGGCGCGCAGCTGGAAGCGACCACCACGACCACCATCACTCACCAGCTCAGGGAGGGCATTGGAAAGACCACCGGCACCCACGTCATGAATAAACGCAATAGGGTTCCTGTCACCCTGCTGCCAGCACCGGTCAATGACCTCCTGACAGCGACGCTCCATTTCCGGGTTATCACGCTGTACGCTGGCAAAGTCCAGGTCTTCCTGTCCTTCACCCGATGTCATGGAGGAAGCAGCTCCCCCCCCCAGACCAATCTGCATGGCAGGGCCACCCAGTACAATCAGTTTGGCACCTACCGGAATATCGCCTTTTTCAACGTGCTCCGCTTTTATATTGCCAAGACCACCCGCCAGCATGATGGGCTTGTGATAACCACGCACCTCGTATCCAGCAGCGCCTTTTACGCTGGCTTCAAAAGTACGGAAGTAACCACAAAGGTTGGGTCGACCAAATTCGTTATTAAAACCAGCGCCACCTAACGGACCATCAATCATAATCTCCAGAGGGGAAACAATGCGTTCCGGTTTTCCGTAATCCTTTTCCCAGGGCTGCCTGTAACCTGGAATGTTCAGGTTAGAGACAGTAAATCCCGTCAGGCCGGCCTTGGGCTTTGAACCTTTACCGGTCGCACCCTCATCACGGATTTCACCACCAGAACCGGTAGCAGCGCCTGCCCATGGCGCGATCGCAGTCGGGTGATTATGGGTTTCTACCTTCATGAGGATATGAATGTCTTCCTCATTGAAACCATATTCACGACTATCACTGTTGGGGTAAAAACGTCTGGAATGAAAACCTTCGATAACCGAGGCATTATCTTTATAGGCTGACAAAACCCCTTCACTGTGCATGGCGTGGGTATTACGGATCATCTTGAACAGGGAAAGGTCCTGTTCTTCTCCATCAATACTCCAGGAAGCATTAAAAATTTTATGCCGGCAGTGCTCGGAATTTGCCTGAGCAAACATCATCAGCTCAACATCCGTCGGATCTCTCTCCAACTTCTGATAGCTGTCCACCAGGTAATCAATTTCGTCATCAGCCAGTGCCAGACCAAGGGACTGGTTGGCAGCAACAAGCATATCTCTGCCACCTTCCAGTACCGAGACAGTAGTCATTGGAGCCGGTTCTGCTTCCGCAAACAGCTTGGAAATATCGCACTCATCACGGAGTACAGCCTGGGTCATCCGGTCATGCAGTGCTTCAATAATCAGACCTTCCTGGTCTTCAGTAAGCTGAGTATCAGCAAAAATAACGAAGCGAATTCCTCGCTCAATACGCTGGATCATGGTCAGGCCACAGTTATGGGCAATATCCGATGCCTTACTGGACCAGGGAGAAATTGTTCCGGGACGGGGAACCACCAGAAATTCCGCCTGCGTGGCAAAACCTTCGGGTTCGGTCTGTGGAATCTTAGGGCCGTATGTAAGAAGCCTGGCCAGAATATCAGCCTGTCTGTCATTTAACCCTTCCTCACACAGCGACTGGATTTTGACATAATGCTGGAATTCAGCAACAACACAGGAGATCTCTGGCACTCTGCTCTGCAACTGAGCAAGCAGCTTTTGACTGCGGAACTGGGAAAGTGCAGGGGCGCCACGCAGTATCAGCATGTTCTGGTCTGTCCTCGGGCCAATTAACAGCTATGAGGAGCTACAGCCTGGATGAGCAAATAATAATAAACATCAGAAAGCCGGCATAGATGGCCACTTCCTGATTGGATTACAAGCCAGTCCTTATGCTGCAGCCTCTCAACTCAGGGGGAATGATCAAAGGCTGCCTATAATAATCGAAACCAGCCTTCGGAAACCAGCAGTCATAGGCCATTTATGGCGCTATTTTTCCACAAAAGGCTGCTTTCTTTTCTCCTCACGCCTCTGTTGTCGTCGAAAACGGAAAAAATCGCTGATCATCTCACTGCACTCAGCCTGAAGAACCCCCCCGTTAATCTCAACACGATGGTTCATCTGGGGTTGCTCAAGCACCCTTGCTGCACTGACAATCGCTCCGGCCTTAGGTTCGGCAGCACCGTATATCAGGCGTCGAATCCGGCTATGGACAATGGCGCCCGCACACATAGTGCAGGGCTCCAGTGTGACATAAAGATCACAATCCACCAGCCGGTAATTCCCGATGACTGTTGCAGCAGACTGAAGTGCCAGAATTTCGGCATGGGCAACAGGATTACAGGATGAAATCGGCTGATTACAGGCCCGGGCTATAATCTGACCATCTTTAACCACCACGGCCCCCACAGGGACTTCCCCCAGATTACGGCCTTTACCAGCCTCCAACAGGGCCTCTTTCATCCAGACAGTGTCATCAATCACAAACTATTTACCAAACCAAATTAATAGCCTTAAATGATTTTGTATCTTGAAGGAAAGCATCCGGCTTTGCATCCATTGATTCTGATATTTTTTGAAGCTTTTTATGAAATGCATCAATCAGCCGATTATATCTATAGATTTTTTTTTACATGCGGAATGTCTGAGCTATATATAGTGTCTAAGCTATAAATAGATTATCAAAAATAAATTGCTTCTATTATGAAAAATAAATCAGTGGAGGGAAGGGCCTGATGTCTTTCAAGCAGAATGTAGAACAGCATCTACAACACTTTGCCCAGAGCATCGGTCTGGGAGAACTCAAACTAAACGAACATGACGCCTGTGGCCTGTGTTTTGACGATACATTAATCGTTAACATGGAGTATCTGGAGGATGATGAGGCACTGGTCTTTGTCGCTTCTGTTCGACCTATGATTACCTATGACAGCCCGGAAAAAACCGCTCTGCTGGAAAAGATGTGCTCTCTGAACCTCCAACACCACAGCATGCAGGCGGCATTTCTGGCATTAAATCATGATAAAACTGAAGTGCTGTTAATTCGTTCTCTTCAGGCTTCCTGTGATTATGGTTTATTTGAATCAACCTTAGAAAAGTTTGTAAACACCCTCGAATGGTGTGTCAGTGAACTGGATGAATCCAAGCAGGAACAGGCCCCTTCAGCTAAAACATCACATCCTGCTCAAAACGGTCCAGGAGGTGCTCCCGGTGGCCCAGGTGACATGGGAATGATGGTATAATCCTATAATCTCAATTCTCATAATATTCAATATAAAGAAGGGTTTCCACAACCCTTCTTTGCTCTTCTGCCACTCTATCTACATTTAATTTATCAACTCCATTTCAGCTCGAAATCATCAGGCCGAAAAGAATGTAAGAGCCTGTATTGGAATCGGGAGCCCTTATCCAGTTTTCAACCACGCACTGAGTAGAAGAACTATACTCCGTCGCGTCTGGATAATTACTCCATACTACCAAGAGTGAAGTGCTGCGCTCTTCAGCCATGAAAATGGGAAGGATCTCAAAAGCAGCACTTCCAGAGAAAGAAAAATAATGGAGGCATCAAGTTGGCTCAAGCGTTTAACTATCTGACCAGTGCACTTCAGGGCACTGTCGAAAGTGGCAGGCTGATAGACATCCGTGGGCGTGTCACCGAAGTCCAGGGAATGATCATCAAAGCCGCTGTACCCGGAGTGAAAATTGGCGAACTCTGTCAGCTGGTATCTCCCAATAACCCTGATGATAATGACCGGAACTCATACGCTGAAGTGGTAGGCTTCCAGGGGCATGAGACGGTACTTGCGCCTCTGGGGGAAATCATGGGCATTTCCTCAACCACCGAAGTTATACCTACAGGCAAAGTACATCATGTGGCTGTAGGACCTCACCTTCTGGGCCATGTACTGGATGGGATGGGCAACCCGCTGAACCCGGATGCATTTAAAGGTATTGAGCCTGAATCTCATTATCCCGTTTATGCCGACGCCCCTGACCCTATGACCCGACGAATTATCGACCACCCAATCCCATTGGGGGTTAAGGCCATTGATAGCATTCTGACTTGCGGTGAAGGTCAGAGAATGGGGATATTTGCCGCGGCTGGCGGTGGTAAGAGTACGCTGTTATCAATGCTGGTTAAAGGTGCTGAGGTGGATGTTACGGTTCTGGCTCTGATCGGTGAGCGGGGGCGTGAATTACGTGAATTTATTGAACACGACCTGGGTCCTGAAGGGGTCAAAAAATCCGTTATTATCGTAGCCACATCCGACAAATCGTCCATGGAACGTTCAAAAGCGGCCTATACCGCCACGGCGGTTGCTGAATACTTCCGAGACAAAGGCAAACGAGTACTTCTGCTAATGGATTCGGTTACTCGATTTGCCCGTGCCCAACGTGAAATTGGTCTGGCAGCAGGTGAGCCACCGACCCGTCGAGGTTTTCCTCCTTCTGTATTTGCAACGCTCCCCAAACTCATGGAGCGCACAGGCATGTCTGATGTTGGCTCAATCACTGCACTATATACTGTGCTGGTTGAAGGCGATGACATGACAGAACCGGTAGCCGATGAAACCCGATCGATTCTCGATGGCCATATTATTCTCTCCAGAAAGCTGGCTGCTGCCGGTCAATTCCCCGCCATTGATGTTCTGGCCAGTGCCAGCCGGGTTATGAATGCGATTACTACACCTGAACACCGTGCGGCTACAACAAAGATACGCCAATTGATGGCCAAGTACGATGAAATCGAGCTGCTGGTCAAAGTGGGTGAATACAAACAGGGCGCTGATCACGTAGCCGATGAAGCAATACACAAAATTGAGACGATCAGAACATTCCTGAAGCAGAGAACTGACGAGCTGATGCCCTTTGACCAGACCATTCTTCAACTCCAGCAACTAGCAGAATACTAAGATTATGCTCAAGGAGTTGCTGAAAGTTAAAAATATACGCGAGCAAGCTGCCGAGCGTGAAGTGAAGCTGTGTGAACAGGAACTGGAGCTTCGTAGACAGGAAGTCATAAAAAGAAAGCAGGAAGTCGAACAACGCAAACAGGACTTGCAAGACTATATTCTGTGGCGCAGTCAAGAAGAGCAGCGACTCTACGATAATATTATGAACACCAGTATTCAACAGCATGATCTGGATCGACTGAAACAGAAAGTCGCCATATTACGTGAGAAAGATGCGTCAATGGAGCAAGCAATTTCAGAAGCAGAGCAGCGGGTCGTAGAAGCAGAACAACAGGTGACAGAAGCAGAGCAGCTACTTGAGATGGCAAAACAGGCTCACTATAAGACCAAGCTGGCTGTGGAAAAGTTTGAAGAGTTCTGCAAGGTGCAGGACGAAGAGGCTGAAAAAGAAACCAAACGTCTTGAAGACCTGGAAATGGAAGAATTTACCGTTAGACCCAAGGAATAGGAGTCAATCATAATGTCGACACAAGGCTTAAATCAGAGTGGCAGTACCCAATCAACGCCTCCTACTCAGCATCAGGACTATAACCAGCAGAGCCGTAAAGTTTCAGAAAGGCAGGCCAGTGATTTTGCTGATCGAATGGCAAAAGAGAAGCGGGAAAAAGAGAAAAAGGCCGGAGGTGATAAAGACCTGAGCCTTGAGAGCCTGATGGCAGAACGCAGTAAGAGCTCTAAAGACGCCATAAAAGGCCGTCAGGGAAAAGATCAGGGCGGAGAACACATGCCCCACAATATGCGGGATGGGTCAGAGCACGCTCAAATCAATAACACTCAAGGCCAGATAAAAGCGGATGCCCAGCTTCGTGAAATCCCACAGGCAAGCAGTGTAAAGGAAATTGATGCGGCTCTTACTAAGCTTGCAGATCAGATCCAGGTTTCCGCAAAAGATGCCATCAATGGGGCTGAGGTTCGAATATCCCTGAAAGACAGTGTACTGCCCGGTACCGAGATTAGAATCCAGAGGCTGGGTGGTGAGCTGACGGTAACCATGAACACATCATCAGCAGAGGCAGGAAACTTCCTGGCCCAGCATGAAGCAAACCTGCAGAAAATGCTGGCTGAACGATTCTCCAACGATAAGGTTCAGGTCAATATCAATATGTCAGGTGGTGACAATCAGGATACCGATGGCCGTTCACGTAACCAGTATGTTGCTGAAGATGATGACCAGAACTCTTCCAGAAACGATCAGGCATAGGTTGAACCATGGCAGCAGAACTTATTGATCTACCCTCTGTCTCACCCTCACAGCTGCTGCTTAGTCAAATCCTGAGCAACCGTCAGACAGAACTTGCCCTGCCGGTTAATGACGACAGGTGGGACATCTCACTCGGCAGTATCGCGGCACAAAATATGCCTGCCATCTGCATGCAACTTGAAATAAACCATCAACCTGTCTCTCTGTACACGGGCAGTGCATTGATTGATCGTATAATGCCGGAGAACCTTAACAGCCAGGTGTTACTAAAGCTCCCCAGAGAATTGATGTTGGCTGCACTGGAAAACAGGCTACAAAACTTATTTGAGTATCTGATGCAGGGACTTGGTATCTCTATCAAGTTCTCTGACATGATGCCCAATGCCGATCAATCACAGCGGGCGGAGCTGGCTATGAATATCCAGATAGCGGGTACGCAATACCCCATCTATCTGGAAAGCAACCCTATAGTATTTGAGCTGCTGAAACTACTCCCCACTCATATCCACGAGCAAACCACCGATATACCTATCTGGGCAGGTCTGGAACTGGGACAGGCAAAGCTATCTAAAGAAGAAGCCAGTGGGCTGGGTATCGGTGATATTGTATTTTTCCATTACCACGTAACCGGACAACAGCTGATTATCAGAGTCAGCCAGAATGTTGCTTTCATCGGAGAAGCAGAAGGCTCTCAAATCACCATCAAACACAGGATGGATACAATGGAAGACGATCAGATGCATCATGAACAGGAGCCGATAGACCTGTCAGATATTGAGATTGACCTTTTATTTGAAGTGGGCCGACAACAGTTCAGTGCACAGGAAGTTCAGGCTCTTCAGGCAGGTCACATATTTGAACTGGACCGTCCCATTGAACAACCGGTACGTGTTCGGGCCGGTGGCAAATTGATTGCCGAATGCCAGCTGGTACAGATAAACAATCGACTGGGTGCGCGTATTACCAGAATTGTCGACTGACTTCTTTTAAGACCATCTTGATAAAAAGTTTCCTGATAACAGAGAGACTTATATAGGGCGACTATGGAAAGCGGCGCGATTACTCTCACCAGTCCTTTTTATTTGATGATACCACTGGCGCTGATGGCGCTGGTGCCTTTTCTGGCGGTTATGGGTACATCATTCCTGAAACTGGTCGTCGTTTTTTCCATTCTGAGAAATGCCACCGGTCTTCAGCAGATTCCTCCTAACATTGCCATGAATGCCCTGGCCATAATCCTGACGCTTTATATCATGGCACCTGTTGGCTTTGAGGCCTGGGATATCATTGAAGAGGAGAATATCAGCTTTCAGACTGATGACAGTCAAGCACTAATGAATAACATCGAGCTACTGATCAAGCCTTACCGGGACTTTCTAAAAAAGAATACCAACGAAAGAGAAAGGAATTTCTTTCTAAAAACAGCACGGGTACTGTGGCCAAAGGCTTACCAAGCCCAGCTCTCTGCTGATGACCTGATTGTGCTGATGCCATCCTACTGTATCACCGAGCTGACCAAAGCCTTTGAAATCGGATTCCTGCTTTACCTGCCGTTTATCGTTATTGATTTGATTGTCTCTAATATACTTCTGGCCATGGGTATGATGATGGTGTCGCCCATGACCATATCCCTGCCCTTCAAGCTCCTGCTATTTGTGTTGCTGGACGGATGGACACGTCTCATTCACGGACTGGTGCTGAGCTATGCATGACCCGCATATACTGACACTCACAGCTCAGGCACTCTGGCTGACATTACTGCTTTCCATGCCCCCTATCATTGCGGCATCAGTAGTCGGCCTGTTAATCAGTTTGATTCAGGCACTGACACAGATTCAGGAACAGACCCTGCCCTTTGCTTTTAAACTGGTGGCGGTCATTATCAGTATTTTCCTGACCTCACGATGGATAGGCATCGAAATCTATAACTTCTCGATTGCTGTCATGGACATGTTCCAAAGGCTCTGACAATGATTCTGCCTGTCGACGATTTGAAAGAGTGGTTTTATATCCTTTCAATGGGGATGCCCCGAATAGTTTCCATGTTTACCGTTCTTCCCATGCTGCACAAACGCAACCTTGGCGGTGCCATGATACGTAATGGCATCTGCATGTGCCTGGTGCTCTTTATGCACCCCATGCTGTCTGAGACCAAACCAGACGAAGCATTATCAATTTATGATACTGGTGGCATAGTTATCAAAGAAGCCTTCATCGGTGCCATCATGGGGTTCGTACTGGCCATCCCATTCTGGGCACTGGAATCGGCTGGCTTTTTTATTGATAACCAGCGGGGTGCTTCCATGGCGAGCACTCTGAACCCTTTCTCAGGGGCAGAAACATCACCATTAGGTATTTTATTCACACAGGCATTTATAGCCCTGATAATGACCAGCGGTCTGTTCTTACTTATATTGGAAAGTCTCATGATAACTTACCAAGTCTGGCCGGTCTTCAGTTACTTCCCCCAGATCAACCAGGAAGCCACCGACTTTTTCCTGGGACAGTTTGACCTGATTATTCAACTGGCCATGTGGTTATCCGCACCGGTGATTATTGCCATGTTTATCACGGAGTTCGGGATTGCCCTGATCAGCAGGGCTGCACCACAGCTCAATGTTTTTATTCTTGCCATGCCTATAAAATCTGCTGTCGCTGCAGCTATTTTGGTCGTATACGTTGGAACCATAATGGAGCTTGCCCGTAAACATATGCTGAGTGTCCCCCAACTCTTTGAATCTCTGGGAGTACTCTGGCGATGAGTGCAGAAAAAACCGAAGAGCCCACCCCCAAAAAACTTCGGGATGCCCGGCAAAAAGGACAGGTTGCCAAGAGTAAAGAAGTCTCCGGTACTTTCGGGTTGATTGCAGTGTTAGCGCTGCTTTGGGTAATGAGTGACGACTATATCAGTGGCATTATAGAGATGGTCATCCTGCCATCAACTGTCTACAACGAACCCTTTGAAGAAGCCTTTAAGATTGTTACCCATGGGATTTTGGACAAAACCATGGAATTACTGATACCTCTGGTAGCCGTATCCGCTGCTTCTGCAATCATTGGTAATATAATGCAGTTCGGTATGTTATTTGCCCCTGAAGGTATCAAACCGGATATTAACAAAATCAGTCCGGTTGGCGGATTGAAAAAGATATTCGCACTGAAAAATCTCATAGAATTTTTTAAGTCAGTCATAAAAATCATTTTTCTTTCATTAGTTGTTTACTATGTCATCTACTCAAGCCTCGGAGACATGGTGAATATGCCCTATTGTGGCAGAGAGTGTATTTTGCCTGTCACAGGTCATTTACTTAAAAAGCTATTACTTTATGCAGTGATTGCTTTCGTAATCATTGCAGTTCTGGACTATATGTTTGAACGCTATAACTTTATGAAGCAAAACAGAATGAGTAAGGATGAAGTCAAACGGGAACACAAGGAAAGTGAAGGTAGCCCCGAAATAAAAGGTAAGCGTAAAGAGATTCATCATGAAATACTGAACCAGGCTGAAAACACCGGTAAGTCAGACGTTGTTATTAAAAACCCAACCCACCTGGCGATTGGCTTGCAGTACCGTCAAGGTAAAACACCCCTTCCTATTGTTACGGTTAAAGGACGTGGTGGTCATGCCCGGTTTATCATTAAAATTGCCGAAAAAGAAGGCATTCCTGTTCTTGAAAACGTTCCATTGGCCCACGCCCTGTTTCATTTGAACATTACTGATTTTATTCCCGGTGATTTGATTGAACCCGTTGCAGAAGTCTTCCGCTGGGTACAGGAAATTAAAGAGCAGGAAAAAGATAATGAATCACCTGCCGAAGAGTAGCCAGCAACAACATTTAATAAAAAATGATGCTGCTGAATAAAAGATCAACTGGTCCGGGCAAGCTGCTCTTTAGCAAACATCTTCGCAAAAGGCTTATGGATAGCAGAAGGTAGAAGCCGCTTAAACCTTTCAACCAAATGTGAATCAGTTCCTATAATCACTCTCTGTTTATTCTTCCTGACCGCATTCAGCATTTTAGCGACAGCCTTATCAGTATCCATAGCAAACTTATCCACCTTTCTGTTAATGGCAGCAGCATTTGCCGGGTTACCCGCTTTGTCGAGGTGAGCGTTAAGTATATTGGTTTTAATCGCACCAGGATGAACACTGGTCACCCCAATATTATCCATATGCAATTCAGCCCACAGTGTTTCACTGATCGCTCTAACCGCTGACTTCGTTGCACAATAAGAAGACTGATTGGGCATGCCAATAAAGCCTGCCAGACTGGACATATTAATAATATGCGCATTATCCAAACCTTTTTTACCCTGCTCTTTCAGATAAGGCAGGAAAGCTTTGGTACCATAAATCACCCCCCACAGATTGATGCCAATCACCAACTCCCAGTGTTCAATACTCAGGTCTGCGAAGCTGCTCTGTAAAGTAATACCGGCATTATTAACTAACAGGTTTACAGCACCGTGCACCTCAATCACTTCTACAGGTAATGCTTCCATCCGCTGCCGGTCAGTGACATCAACAATATGGCAGCTGACTTTTACACCATAAGGTTCAAGCAGCTTTGCGGTTTCATCCAGCCCCTGCTGACTGATATCTCCAAGAGCAAGATGGCAGCCTTCTTTCGCCAGCTGCAACGCCATCTCTCTTCCAATGCCACCACCCGCACCGGTGATAACAGCCACTTTATTATTAAAATTATTCATAGGCTGAAGTCTTCTATTTAAGGAATTTTTAACCACGAAGACCATATATGGTTCGCCCCGTTTTGCAAGAGCCTGTTTTACTGATTGGTAAACAAAGATAACTGCCCACATATATCCGGCCTGTTAACGGTGCTGTTGTGATGCAGCCCCTGGCCCTGATGGGAATCCGCACAACCTGTCCTTAATCACAGAGTCGACTTCAAAGAGTCGGGCCTTCGTTCAGGTTTCAGGTTGTCGGTTTTTACCTGTTTGCCATCAATAACTCATTCTCTTCGCAATCGTGGGCAACACATGTTGCCTCAGTGTTTGTGTTTCCGTTAACGCCTGACCTTTATCAGGATCAGGCCGCTTTATAAGCTTCCCGTCGGGTCATCACCACCCAGGCAATACGGGCAATTTTATTGGCCAGCCCGACTGCAGCAATGTTCTGATGACTC